>DASVVH010000232.1:0-4026 GCA_036386615.1 Ardenticatenaceae bacterium | reverse complement strand
TTGTGTTCTTTGTGTCTTTGTGGTGAAAATCCGTTGGCTGTTATCCCGCATCTCGCATCTCACATCTCGCATCCCGCATCCCGCATCCCGCATCCCGCATCTCCTCTGGTACCTATAGGCCACCTTGATAACCATTCAGAGTAGCAGATTCCCCCCCCGCTAAGACAAAGGTCCGATTGAACACGCCCTGCCTACCCCGTACAATTCGTGAAGCGTCTTAGACGCCTAATTAGGAGGCAGCATGGCAAGTCGAGTTGTGCTGGCGGATGACCAGACCCTGTTTCGTCAGGGGGTGCGTCAGATTCTCCGCTCGTACCAGGGAATTGAAGTAGTCGGCGAGGCAGAAGATGGCGAGGAGGCTTGCCAACTCACCTTTGAGTTGCAGCCCGATGTCGTGGTCATGGATATGCACATGCCACGCATGGACGGCGTTCGTGCCACGCGCACGATTATGCAGCACACCCGCCCGCCTGCCATCATCATTCTGACGATGTCCCGGCAGGACGATTACGTTTTCGAGGCTATCAAGGCGGGCGCGCGCGGCTACTATCTTAAGGATGCCGATTCCAGAGTGCTCATTGAAGCGATTGAGACCGCCGCGGCTGGCGAGACGGTATTGGAACCTTCCTTAGCACAGCGCGTGCTGCGTGAGTTCCGCAACCCCACCGGAGCACATCAGCGAGTCAACGGACTCTCTTCGCTGGATGACCGCGAGATTGATATTCTGCGGCGCGTGGCGGCGGGTCAGACAAATCAGGCCATTGGCGAGGCGTTGGGCCTTTCCGAGAAGACCATCAAGAACCAGCTCTCGCAGACCTTCCAGAAGCTGCAACTTGAGAACCGCACGCAGGCTGCCATCTACGCCCTGCGGCACGGTCTGGTCACGCTGGAAGAACTGAGCGCGTAGGCCAGCGCTCACCCACCCGAACATACGCCGAGCTTCCTCCGCTCTGTGGGGTTTCAAAGGCATGAAACGAAGACCCTCTGTGGCATGCAGAGGGTCTTCGTATTGGATAGCGATGAGAGGCGGCGGCCAGTTGAACTGACCGCCGCTTTTTGTTGGACCCGACGAGTAGACTAGCGGCGTCGCCGGACGAACATCAGGCCAACAGTCGCCGTGATTGCCAGCAGCGCGAGCATGGGGCGCAGGGCGCGCTCGGCAGGGCTGGCTTCCAGCGCCGTGACGGTGACGGCGGTTGGCTCGCTGGGATCAATGCGAACCACGTTCGCAAGCGGCCCCATGAGGCCATAGTTCACCACGTAGACCATATCGTCCGGGCCGACCGTCATGCCAGTCGGCAGGCAGAGGGCACCAGCATTCGGGTTCGGCGGGTTCATCGTACACGGGCTGTCAACAATCGTCGTGCGGGTTCCGTCCGGCGCAACCCTTATCAGTGCGCCCGTGGGGTCCCCTGACGTCTCGCCATTCTTGAAAATCTCCAGGACGTAGAGGTTCCCCATCGAGTCATAGGCGATGTCGCCAATCATCGTGAAGCCCGATTCTTCCACCATCGGTGAGCCAGGCACCGCGACATTGTATACGCGCGCCCCACCTATAGGGAATGGGAAGCCCGTCAGTTCCCCGACGTGAAGGGTGCCAGTCATATCTTCAGCGATGGACGTGGGAACAGACTCTACGGACATCATCTGACCACTGTTCGGCGGGAATTCAGCCGTCTGTGTGGGGAAAACGGTGTGCGTCGTAATGACTCCGCCCGCACTCACCCGCAGCAGGTCGTTCCCGCCCGCGTCTACCACAAACGTATCAGTAGCCGTATCGAGGACCGCGTATGGGTTGCTATCAACAAGCCCTCCGTCGGGGTTATTCGTTCCCTCGAATCCCGCGATGTCGGCAACGCGCATCCAACTACCATCGCTCATGATGTGGAACAGGACGCCTATGTTCTGCCCACCTTCCCCGAAACCTTCGCGCGCGGCTGGATCGGCACCCAACCCGTTTACCACGTAGACGCCCGTACCGCCCTCTTCCAGCGAAATGCCTTGGGGACCGGAGGCAACTCCAAGATACTCGCCCGTACTGGAATAGATGTGTGTGTTAGGGAGGTCGGTTACGAGGTAGTTGGTCTGACTGGGTGGGTCGCCCGGCTCAATCACGCGAACAGAGCCAGTCTCGCCGTAGCAGATACTTTGCGAAGGGTCAAAGGGGCTGGGCACACAGTTCTCGCTCTGTTCGGCTGGGGGCGACCCCGCCTCGGCAACGTAAATCGTGCCGTCCTCGGCGATGTCCAGGTGGAAGGGGTTGTTCAGGCCGGTTGCAACGACCTGCCAGCCGCCCCCAGCATAGGCCCTGTCTGATGGCGTAAAAGCGAGCATCAGCGACAGGATGAGGGCGACTGTCGCGACGGTAAACAACACCAGTTGTACTTGTTTTCTCATGCGTAGACTCCTTGATGGGGACTGGAACCTTGTGAGACGAGTGGCGACAACGTTTCACAAGGGTACTAGGCGCTTACGGCTGGGCGCTGCTGGGCCGCTGTTGATGCAGGGCCAGTAATGGCCGATTACTTTGATACGCCCGCGCCGCCGGGCAAGCCGCACTCAGCTTCCGCTATGTCTGTCCGCCCGTTGCGCCATCTCTTAACTGCTCTACGTGCTCGTCGGTACTGATACTCGCCGGAACGACAATCCAGCGTCCGGCAACTCCTGAGCAGGACCTCCTTCCTGTATATAGGTATAGGGCAGCCTGCGGACAGGCTGCCTGTTTCTCTGTTTCCGGGTTGCACGACGAGCCACGAAGGTTGCGCCACTTCCAGTATATAGGTAAAGAATAGGGTAGGTCAATGGCTGGCTGCAAGTTCATCGGGTAGGTATAAAGGGTAGGTGGGGTAGGTACGGGTCAGTAGTAGATGGTAAGAGTGCGGTGGTGGGGCTTGAATTGGCGCTGCCGGGCCTCCCCGACGTTCCAGAGAATCCAGTCGAGTTCGAGGGAGGTGATGGGGAAGCCGCGCCCGGCGAGGGCGGCGCGGAGCAGTTCGACGGCGTGAATCGAGCAGGCGCGCAGTTCGATTTCGAGGTCGGAGCCGCTGGGCAGTTCGCGGCAGAGGTCCACAATGCTGCTGAGAAGGTTGCTGTACTCCAGGACGCCCTCGGCGCGGAGCAGTTGGGGAACGCGGTAGTCGGCAAACATGGTGAGCTGGTCAATGTCATCAAAGCGGCCCAGCCCCTGCCCCTCGAAGGAACCCCAGAGGTCGCCCACGAAGATTTGGGCGCGCTTGTAGAGGTAGACGGGCCAGCCGCGATAGATGGCGTGGTCGCGGAAGCCGGGGAATTCCGCCGTGAGGAGAGCGACGAGGCTGGCGGCGGAGCCTTCCGCCGCCGCGACGAGGTTGGCGGCCTCGCCGCCCCAGCGCGCGGCGAGCACCGCGCCCACCTCGCGCAGGAGGGCGGCGCGCTGTTCCAGCAGGGGGATGTCGTCCCTGCTGCCAAGCATGGCCCGCGCCTCTTCGGGCTGCACGGTGGCGAGGCGCTCGGCCCGAAAGCGCTCCGGCTCCCGGAGCAGGGTGTTCTTGAGGGCGAGGGCGAGGCGGTTGTAGTCCCAGGAGGGTTCGGGCCAGAAGCAGAAGTTGAGGGCGTCGAGGACGAGGAGGTACTGGACAGTAAGGGGGCCAGCGTCACGGTAGTGGTGCTCCTCGTCCCAGGTAATGCGGGGCATCTGGCCCCCCGCGATGCGGTCGGCGAGGGCGGCAATGGCCCCCTCGTGGATGGTGACGCAGGTGGCGCGCTCCGCGACGTGGGCGGCGCTGTCTCGGACGGATTGGAGGGGGTTGGTCGGGTGCATGGCGGCTAGTATAGCGGAATTACAGTAGTTGGGCAGGGAAGGAGACGACGCTGGACGGTGACGGCACGCATGAGGCACACACGAAAGGGATGAAGTGTGATGTAGAACTCTCAACTTTCCTTAGAGGGTTGCTTCAATCCAGGCGTGGATGCGCCTGTTGTTTTGTGGCCTGCTGTTCCCGTTCATGGCAGGCGTTCAGCCCATAGGTGGCGGTCAGGTTGTGGTCC
>DASVVH010000231.1:0-6018 GCA_036386615.1 Ardenticatenaceae bacterium | reverse complement strand
CCCATCAAATTCCTGTCACCACTTACGCGAAATTAGATAGCGGCAAGCTTAAAAGCGCTTAGCTTTGTACGCATGTTTGGGTATAATCTCGTCATCTCGATTCATTCACATTACTTGAAACTCAGGAGGCAGAAAATGTTGTTCTCGCTTAAAGCGCCTACTGTTGGTGCGTTATGCCGTCGCCGTTCATCCGTAAGCGGTCGTCGGTCGTCCACCGTCCTTCGTCCTTCGTCCTTCGTCTTCCCGAACCGCGTAATAGCTGGCGACCGATTGCAGGAACTGCGGGTTGTCCGTCTGAAGGAGCTTGCGCCCCAGCGTCTCAGCCAGGAACGAGGCGAAGAGGTCGGCGGCAACGGGATACACCAGTGGCGAGAACTCTTCCCGAACCTCGCCTACGACGGGAAACACGAAATCGGCCTGCGCGGTCATTGCCTCGTCACCCTCCTGGGCGATGACGATGACCCGGCGGCCCAGCGCCTTCGCCGTGTCCACGAGGTCCACCGCGCGCCAGTGGCTGCGGCCCGGCGGCGCGATGACGAAGGTCGGCACGTCGGCGGGATAGGCGAACCGCTCGACGTGCCACCACTCTTCCAGGTCCTGTCCCGTCGAGAAGACGCCCGCCGCCTCGACCACCTTCGCGGCGGAGAAGAGCGCCGTGCCGTAGCTAGGGCCACTGCCCGCCCACACCTGTATCTCGGCATCTTTCAGCGCCTCGGCAGCCTCTCGCGCTGGCCCCTCTGTCGCCCGGATGGTCGCCTCGATGACTCCGGCGAGGCTCGCCATC
Source organism: Ardenticatenaceae bacterium (assembly GCA_036386615.1). Taxonomy (GTDB): domain Bacteria; phylum Chloroflexota; class Anaerolineae; order Ardenticatenales; family Ardenticatenaceae; genus DASVVH01. The sequence goes on along the minus strand of DASVVH010000231.1, from coordinate 5,234 downwards.
TCGCCACGCAGGGCGTCGGCCTCGCCCTGCGGATAGCGGCTCTTGATTTCACTGATGTGAATCGCCATCAGGAGCAGCCCCATCAGGTTCGCGTGATAGCTGCGGATGCCCGGAGCTGGGCCGAGGTCGGGAATCTGCACCACGAGGCTGCGGTCGGCGGCGCGTGTAACGGGGGTGTCCGGCGTTCCGGTGAGCGCGATGGTGAGCGCGCCGAAATGCCTCGCCCGCTCGATGGCCTGCACCACGCGCGGCGTCCGGCCCGACGCGGAGATGGCAACGACAGCCGTAGCACCCGGCGCGGGGCTGAACATCCACTCCGCGCCGTAGTCCAGATAGCGCTGGGCGCTCATCGCCTCGCAGGCGATGCCGCCGATATTCTCGAAGGCCAGTTCCGCCGCGTGCGCCGCAAAGAACGAGTCACCATCCCCGACGAGGTAGACGCGCTGGATGGCGAGGTATTCCGGCGGCGTCAGGAGGTCACGGACACTCCGGGCAAAGAGAGGGGTGTACTCGCGGGTCAGGTTGGGCAGGTCCATCACCTGCTCGACCATGACCGAGGGTTGCATTGGCTCCACGAAGTGTCTCCTGCTGGCTCGAACTCAGGCCACGCGCACGGCGAGGACCGTGCCGTCGCCGCCCGGATAGATAGTGCTGATGACGCGCGGCTCGCTGCCGACCCGGCGATTGAACTCGCGCATGATGGGCGTGCCCTCGTCATCTTCCATCTCACCCACAACGGAGCCTGAACGAAAGGCGTTGTGCGCCGCGATGACGCCGCCAATGCGGACGTTCTCCAATGCCCAGTCGAAGTAGGCGGGGTAGCCCGCCTTTTCGGCGTCAATGAAGACCAAATCGAAGGGAGCCTCGGCATCCAGCGTCGTCAGCAGTTGGTGCGCGTCCCCGACGATGATTTCCACGCGGTCGGCCACGCCCGCCAACTCAAAGTGTTCCTGCGCGACAGCGGCATGCCTCGGCTCCATTTCGAGCGTGATGAGCCTGCCGCCGGGCGCGAGGCCCCGCGCAATCCAGACGCCACTGTAGCCGCCGAGCGTGCCGATTTCCAGCACCTTGGCCCCGCCACTGGCGCGGACCTGAAGCTGCAAGAAGCGCCCCTCTTCCGGCTGAATGTTGATTTGCGGCAGGCCACGCGCGGGGATGGCCTGGCGTATCTGGCGCAGCACATCGTCCTCAGCGGTGAAAGTCTCGGTGATGTACTGGCTGTGGCGGTCATTGTAGACGGTCATCGTCGGCTCCTTCTTCAAGGTTCAAGAGTTGCGCCATTAGACAAAAACGGGAGCGCGCCAGTGCCCTTGCCGTTCATCCGTTAGCGGTCGTCGGTCGTCATTCGTCGGTCGTCATTCGTCGGTCGTCATTCGTCATCCCCAGCAGGCGCATCTCGTGCAACAGCGTCTCGCGCAGCCCCTCTTCCAACGGACGCGGCTTGAAGCCAAGCTCGTGCCGCGCTTTGGAGTTGTCGCCGATGTAGGTGCCGATGGTGCTCCGCAGGCTCTCGCCCCGGTACGCCTTCGGTAGCGGAACCGCCCTTCCAACAACCTCCATCGCGGAGGCCATCGCCCGCATGACACCGTTCGAAAGGCGAATACGCGGGGCAGGCACGCCCGTAATCCTCGCGGCCATCTCATACACTTCCGGCACGGTATGCACCGGGCCAGCGATGATGTAGCTCTCGCCCACGCGGCCCCGCTCCATTGCCTGAACATGCCCACGCGCCGTGTCCTCTACGTGCGCCCAGCAGTACGCCGTGTCACGCGGCACGGCAGGAAGGCGACCCCGGAGGTAATCAATCAGGCTCTCGCGCACGGTGCTCGTATCGCCCGGCCCATAGTTCACGCCCGGCTGAACGATGACGAGCGGCAGCCCCGCCTCCATCATCGGCACCGCCACGTCGTAGTGGGCGACGTACTTGGTGCGCTCGTACTCCGTCGGCCACGCGCCGCTGGGATGAAAGCGGTAGCTCTCGTCCACCAGATTGCCGCCCGTATCGGAGAAAACGACGAGTGAGCTTGTGTAGACCGTCTTCAGGACGCCTAGCTCCTTCGCCAGTTCCAGCACGTTGCGCGTGCCCTGAACGTTGATGCGCTCGGCCACGCTCTTGTCGGGCACGCCCACCTCGTACCATGCCGCGAGGTGAAAGACGCCATCCACGCTCTCCATCGGCTCACGCATCGTCTCTTTATCGGTGATGTCGCCCTGATAGAGCGTGACGCCCAGCTCGCGCAGGTCGGCGGCTTTGACCGGATTTCGCACAAGCGCGCGAACCTCGTGCCCTGCCTCGACCAGTTGGCGCGCGACGTGCCCACCGATGAAGCCAGTCGCGCCTGTAAGGAAGTATCTCATGTTGTCTCTCAGGTCTCGCCAGCCACGTCTTGACTCCGGCTCCGCACCGCCTCGACGACCTGCCGTGTAGCCTCGATTACCTCTTTCCCACCAACGGGGCCGATCATCATCGTGTGGGTAAGCTCGTCAAAGACCCGATGCGTGCTTTGCGAGGAGAGCGAAGCCAAATCTTGCTGGAGCCGGAGCCAAATCGGCGTAATCTCGCCTGGTTTGACGCCCGGCGGAAGAAGTTTAGGGTCGCTCCAGCTACCCTGTGCCGTCAGGACGACGAGCGGGATGTCGCCAAAGGACGGTGTCGCCTTCCGCGCAGCGCGCACTTCCGCCTCGGTATCTCGATAGACAGCGGCTTCAGCGTACATGCCATCCCATTGCTCTGGTCGGGCGAAGTGCATCAGTAGTTGTTCCCGCACCTCGTCAGGCGTCCCTTCCTGGAAGATCTGTGTGAAGAGGGGCAGGCGTGCTCCGAGCAGCCGCGTAATCCCTAGTCGCGCGAGGAACGCGAATATGCCCATGAAGTATTTCGTGACAGGAAATATCCGGCGCATCGCTGGCGGGAAATTGGCAACCATATCTTCATGTGAGCAATCAACGAAGACGAGGCCCGCGACCTCATCCGGGTACTGGCTGGTATAGAGGCGCGCGTAATGTCCGCCAAAGGAGCCAGCCACGAATACGTAGGGTGGTTCAAGCCCCGCCTGTTGGAGCAGGACATGAAGCTCGCTGACAATCTGCCGCCCGGTGCGCGGGGCAGGGCCTGGGTCACTCCAACCTGTGCCCGCGCGATCATAAGAGCAGACCCGTGTGAACTGGGCAATTCCGGGTTGAATATGACTCCAGGTTAGAGGCATACCGGGCATGCCCGTTTCCAGAATGACCGTCGGGCCACCTTTCCCTTCACATAGAAGATGAAGTTGGTGTCCATCTACGTCTATCATGCGCCCTGGCGGTGGACTGGTTGCCCTCACGATGCTGCTCCTTGCTGCTTTGGGCTGCAAATGGATTAGTCGCTCAGTTCGGCTATGGAATCTGCCACTGATAGGGTTCGTCGCTGACACCGCTCCGCAACCACTCGGCCTGCTGCTGGTGAAGGAGGGTGAGACGCGCCTCAATCTCCCTGAGCGAGTCTCCGCCCAGCTTTTCCAACAGCGCGTCGGCCAGAACGAAGGCGACCATCGCCTCCACCACCACGACAGCGCGCGGAACGGCGGTGAAGTCACTCCTCTCGTAGACGGTCATCTCCTCCTGGTGCGTCGCCAGGTCCACCGAGCGGCGTCCCGCGAGAATCGTGGAGATAGGCTTCATGGCGGCGCGGACCACGATGGGTTCGCCCGTCGTCACCCCTCCCTCGAAGCCGCCCGCGCGGTTCGTGCGCCGCTCGATTTGACCATCCTCACCAAGAAAAATCTCGTCGTGTACCTCAGTCCCGCGCAGGGTCGCGTTGCGGAAGGCGGGGCCAATCTCGACCCCCTTCATCGCCTGAACGGACATGACCGCGAAGGAGAGCCGCGCTTCCAGGCGGCGGTCCCAATGAACGTAAGAACCGAGGCCAGGCGGCACGCCCTCCGCCACGACCTCAACGATGCCGCCGAGCGTGTCCTGCGCCTTGCGAACCGCCTTCACCGCGTCGCGCATCTGCTCGGCGGCGGCGGGGTCGGGGCAGCGCAGCTCGTTGGCTTCGGCCAGTTCGGTCAGGTTGCTGATGGATGCTTCGGGGATGGTAGCGTCAATGCCACCCAGATTGGTGACGTAGCCGCCGACCTTCACGCCTAGCTCGCGGAGCAGTGCCTTGCAGGCCGCGCCGACGGCAACCCGCATCGTCGTCTCGCGAGCACTGGCCCGCTCAAGAGCGTGGCGCAGATCCGAGTAGCCGTACTTGAGGCCACCCGTCAGGTCGGCGTGGCCGGGGCGCGGGCGCGTGATGGGCGTCACGCTCTTTCCATCCCAATTAGGCCAATCGTCGTTGGCGACGTGCAGAGCGATGGGGCCACCCGTCGTCACGCCGCCCGCCACACCGCTCGTAATCTGAACGCGGTCCTTCTCGATTTTCATCCGCCCGCCGCTGCCGTAGCCCACCTGACGGCGCGCGAGGTCATAGTCTACGTCTCCGGCAGCCAGAGGCACGCCTGCGGGCATCCCTTCGAGGATGGCGGTCAGCGTGGGGCCGTGCGATTCGCCTGCGGTCAGAAATCGAAGCATGAGGGTCGTGATGCGGGATACAAGATGCAGGATACGGGATGAACGTTGCTCATTTCGGCGTAGCTTCCTCGTGTTCGCTCAGGGATTCCTGGCCGAGCGCGGCGGCGCGCATCACGTCAAGCGGCGCGGGCTGGCCCGTCCAGAGTGTGAAGGCGGCTGCGCCCTGATGGACGAGCATACCCAGCCCGTCTATCGCTTGTGCTCCGGCCTCGCGCGCGGCGGTCAAGAGCAGGGTTTCAAGGGGATTGTACACCAAATCGTAGACGGCGAGCGAGGGCGGCAGGGTCATACCCTCCGGTAGAGGGTTAGCGGTCACGTTCGGGTGCATCCCCACGCTGGTTGCATTGACCAGCAGATTGGCGGCTTCGATAGCGGATTGCAGCGCTCCCACGTTGCTGTTAGCGAGCACCGGAATTTCTACACGAAATAGGCGTCCAAACTCGGCTGCCAGCATCCTTGCTGTCGCCGGAGTGCGATTGACGAGCGTCACCTGTGCCCGCGCGGATAAGAGGGCGTAGAGGACCGCCCGGCTCGCGCCGCCCGCGCCGAGCACGACAGCCTTGCAGCCGCGCGGCTCGAATCCCGCCTCTCGAAGCGCGCGCAGAAAGCCCAGGGCGTCGGTATTATGACCAACCAGCCCTCCGTCGCGGACGACAATGGTATTCACCGCGCCAATCGCC
>DASVVH010000230.1:0-5970 GCA_036386615.1 Ardenticatenaceae bacterium | reverse complement strand
CACAGCGCGGGCACCGCAAGCCATCGGGATGGAAATGCTCCAGAAGCCAGCATTCGCACTCTTCGGGGTGGAGGAGATCAGTTATTGGAAATTCCATGGCCTCATTATACGCACCTCTTCACTCTTTCAATAGATGAGCCTGTGGCTCAATCCCTACGGGTTCCGTGCCACCCCGCGCCCCGCTTCCTGCTCACCCTGCCTCGAAAATTGTCCAAACGTGGGGAAATGTGGGGGTTCCTGCGACCACCCCTGTCGCCCTTGCCATCCTGCCTTGTCCCCACTTCGGGCATGACATAAAAAAGCGATGTAAACAAATGTACATGTTTTCTGGCCCAGCGGCCCGCTTTTACTCTAGCTGCTCGTCTCGCGCGGCGGTTTCCGCACCCGCTCGAACTCGTAATGCCCGATGACGTGCGCTCGCATGTACCGTCCCTTCGACTCGGCGGCCACCAACTCATCGAACACAGTCCTCGGCACGTCGAAGTACCGATAGATGCGGCGATAGAACACCACGTCCATCGCCCGCGCCTCGTCCTCGTATCCCACCGCGTACATCATGCTCGAATCAACCCTGACCAGTTCCATCCTCGCCTCCCTTTAGCTGGCCGTAATAGACCCGCGTGTCGTACTCCACCCGCACCTTCCCATCTTCCTGGTGCGCCTCGAAGATGCGCCTCAACTCCTCCAACATCGGCTCGTAATTCGGGTGCCCAGGCTCCGGCGTGTACGACGAAGAGAGCAGCCGCCCCCTCAGCCCCTCGAAATCAAACACCTGCTCGTTCCCGAACGCCCGCTCCTCGCACGCGCCCTGCCCAAAGAAGGCGCGCAGCCTCTCATCGTCGAACTGCCTGTGCGTCACCCGCTCGTAATCCGTCCCGTACCGCAGCAGCAGCGTCTCGTAACCTTCCAGAAACGGCGTGCCCTCGCTCCTCCGGTCGTTCCACACGATGACCGCCCATCCGCCCGGCCTGAGGATGCGAACCCACTCCTCGCGTGCCCTATCAGGGTCGAACCAGTGGAACGCCTGCCCCGCCGTCACGAAGTCCACGCTGCTATCGGGGAGCGTCGTCGCCTCCGCTGTCCCCGCCACGCTCGTGAACCCCGTGTATGCGGCCAGCAGTCGCTCCCCCGCCTCGCGCATCTCGCGGTTCGGCTCCACGCCCAACACGCGGTTGCCGTTCCGCAGGAACAACTCGCTCAGAATCCCCGTTCCCGACCCCACGTCGGCCACCACCGACTCGCTTGTCAGCCCGCACTCCTCGCGCAGCAGGCGCACCAACTCTTCCGGGTAGCCGGGGCGGTACCTGACGTAATCCTCGACCCTGCTCGAAAAGCGCCGCGTTGAATCACTCATCTAGTCATGTCCTCTTCGGGAGCACCCTCTACATCAACCCGCGATACCTGCCGCCGTCCACCACAATCGTCTGCCCCGTGATGTACGAGGCCCGCTCGGACGCGAGGAAGGCGACCACCGCGCCCTGCTCTTCCGGTTCGCCCATGCGCCCCATCGGAATATCGCCAATCATGGACCGCTCGACCTCCTCCTGCGGGCGTCCCTCCCGCGTGGAGCGGTGCGCCAGAATCACCTCCACCCGCTCCGTTCGTGTGTAGCCGGGAGCGAGGTTGTTTACGGTGATGCCCTCCGGCGCAAGCTGCGTGGCAAGCGACTTCACCAGCCCCACCACGCCGGGCCGCACGGCGTTCGACATCAGCAAATCGTCCACCGGCTGCTTCACACTGACGCTCGTCACCGTCACGATGCGTCCCCAACCCGCCCGCCGCATGTGCGGGAGCGCCGCGCGAATCAGCCGCACGGTGCTCAGGAAGTTCAACTCCCAGCCGCGCCGCCACATCTCGTCGTTCACATCGTCGAAGCGCCCGCCCGGTGGCCCACCCGCGTTGGCGACCAGGATGTGCAGGCCACCCCACCGCTCCACCGTCGTGGCAATCGCCCGCTCGACCTCCTCCGCCACCGTCACGTCCGCCGGGAGCGCAAGCACCTCGCTCCCCGTCTCCGCCGCGATAGTCTCTGCCGTCGCGCGGAGCCGCTCTTCATTGCGGGCGCAGATGGCGACCCGCGCCCCCTCGTTCGCCAACTCCCAGGCTGCCGCCCGGCCCAAGCCCGTGCTCGCCCCCGCCACGAACGCTACCCGGCCCCGCAGTCCCAAATCCATGTTTGATACTCCCCTGCCCTATGCGACGCTATTGCCCTCGGCCTGCCGCGCGTTGGCTTTGCTTGCGGCGCGCTCGTCCAGCCAGTCCATCATGTAGGCGATGACCTCGCCCTTCTCCAACTCGTTAAAAATCTCGTGGCGGCAGTCGTCCCACAGCTTCAGCGTCTTGTCGGTGCTGCGGACCTGCTCGTACATGCGCTGCGCGCCAGTGGGAATCGCCATCGTGTCCGCGCTTCCGTGCATGATGAGGAGGGGCAGGTGCAGGTCCGACACTCGACGGGCGGTATCCTGCGCGGCGAGGTAGATTTCCCAGGCGATGCGCGCCTTCGTCTTCCCGCGATAGACGAGGGGGTCTGAGTCCCAGAGCCGTGCAATCTCAGGGTCGCGGCTGAGGGGGTTCTCTCCGGCGGGGGCGGCGTCTACCATCGCCAGGTGCGGCGCGAATTTGGAGAGGAGGCTGCCAATCTTTTTCAGGAAGGGCGAAACGTGCTCGCCGACTTGCAGGGCGACCCCACTGACGACCAAGCCGTCCAGTTCCTCCTGGTGGCGCAGGGTGTAGCGAATGGCGATGAGGCTGCCCAGCGAGTGCCCCACCAGAAAGAGGGGCAGCCTCGGAGCGGCGTCGCGCGCCTCTTGCACCAGTAGGTGAAGGTCTTCGACAAAGTAGTCGAATTGCGGGACGAACCCCCTCGGACCCTCACTCTCGCCGTGCCCGCGATGGTCGAGGGCAAAGGCCGCGTAGCCGCGCGCGACTAGCGCTTCGAGAACGTGCTTGTATCGCCCCATGTGCTCATGCACGCCATGCACCACCACGACGGTTGCCTTCGTGGGTTCGTCGGGCAGCCAGTAGCCGTAGCTGAGGCGCAGGCCGTCCTTGCTAGTGAGCTTCCCCTTCTCGTGAATCATCTTGCCCTCCTCAGTCGCCTTGCAGTAGTCATCACGGTACGCCCACTTGCCTCGCGTGTCAACCCATGTCGAATGCGAACACGGGTGCTGATGCTGTGTTATGTGAAGTAGAGCCTACCAAAGCCTACCTGAGAAGCCAATAGAGGTAGGCCATAGTTGACATAAAGTAAAATAGTGGGAGAGAAGTCGGACCTGTGCATTCATGACGGCGCGATGCTTCAACTCCCAGGGCTATGTCAAAGCCGCACGGCTTGTAATGTATCTGAGAGTCATATAGCAGCTACTTCTCACTATACTGGCCGCTTATCGCTCGCCAGTACTGGCCGTTACTGGCCTATACTGGCCTCCGGCCCGTGCGGCCCTTTCTCTCCTCCTTCGCCTCCCCGACTTTGACACAGCCCTGCTTCAGCTCCGGCAGTGCCTTGACACTCCTTCATGAGCACCCCTATAATGCCAGGAATGGACAGGCTCATCATTCGCAACCTCGAACTCTACGCTTCCATCGGCGTCACGGCGGCGGAGCGCGAGGTTGGGCAGCGCCTGCTGGTCAACGTGGAGGCGAGCTATGAGCTTCAGGAGGCGGGCCGCAGTGACGATCTGGCTCACACAGTTTCCTACGCGGAACTGGCACGCACTGTCGTAGAGGTCGCGGCGACAAGCGAGTATCAGTTGCTGGAAGCGCTAGCTGAGGCGATGGCGGCGGCTATGCTGGAGCGCTTTCCCGTAACTGAGGTGCGCCTGCAACTGCTGAAGAGGCCGCCGCCTCTGCCCATCATCATGGAAGCGGCAGGCGTGGAAATCGTTCGCCGCCACGCGTAACCGTGAGCACGCGCTACCTGCTGGCTCCGCTTGGCCGCGCCGAACCTGGCGAGGTTCGGGGGTGGATGGAGAACGGGGGGATTCTGGCGTTGCAACGGGCGCTGGCGATGGACCCGGCGGCGCTACGGGCGGCCCTGAACGGCATCGCGCGGCGCGATGGGCAGGGTCTCCTGAACCTGCAAGCAGGGCAGTCTGCACACCTGAACCTTACCATTGGCCCCGCGCCGGACCCGACGCGGCTCATCGTCGAGGAGTTATCCGCCTGGCTTCTGGGCGCGGCGCTGCTTCTGGCGCTCGCCTGCGAGCAGCGAGTGGTGACTATTCACCGCGCCAATGCCGAACGGGAGCACCGCGTCCTGCTAGACGAGAGTCGCGCCGCGATGCAGCAACTCGGTATCGTCGGCGCAGGCGGCTGGGCTGGCGGAATCACGGTTGAGTGGGACCATGATTTCTCGGACGATGGGCTTGACGCCGTGACTGCCCTGCTGCTGCCTGTCGTCCTGTGGCAGCACCGCGACCCCGACACCACGCTCCTTTCCGCAAGCGGCGTGGTGGGTTCGCCGGGCGTCTACGAGATACCGTTTGGCCTGCCGCTACGCACCTTTCTCTACACTTGGGCAGGTGGGATGCCGCCGAACGCTACGCTCCATGTTGGTGAGCGCCGTCTGGAACTGTCCGACCTGGCGAAGCCGCTCACCTTCGAGCAGTTCGGCCCCGCTCTCGGCAGTGGGCGGTTGACCGCAGCTATTTGATTACTGGTTCTCGTGTTGGAGAACAAAATGGAGCTTGAACCGAAAGGCAAATTGGCCGCTAGATATTTCCTGCTTCGTGCATTCTTACTGGGAGGGAAACTTGGTTTTATCGTCGCTGGACTGTATTCAATAGCGATTACGGTTCTCTTCACAGGGCTGTTTATCTGGGCTGCGGTTCGCGATTGGCTCTTTCCTTCCGAGTCGACCGTGCCGATAGGGGTGGCAGGCGTTCTGATGCTCTCTTTTTCCGTTCTCCTGGTGGCCTCCACGCTAGGAGTTCTGCCCGGCACACTCGTCGGAGGCATCACCGCCATGTTTACGGCAATTCCGTTGTTTGTGCTACGCCAACGCCTTACCGCGCGTGGCGCGACAGTAGTCGGTGTCGCTACGGCATTACTAATGGCTGTTGTTGTTCACCCTTTTTTGCTCCATCACTTCTCCAACCCGTAGAACCGCCTCCATTCACATCTTCTTCGCTATCATGGGACAGCTATTTGCTCATTCTGGGTGTTCCGAGCATTTTCTACATCGTAGCCAATGGCTACGGTTCACGGCGACTGTTCAAGAGGCATTTGGAGAGCAGGCAAGGAGCCGCGTAGGGGATAATTATGCAAGACAACGGACACTCTCACATCAGCCCTGATGGTCAGGGCGAGAACGACGCCGAGAAGCGCCGCCTGCTCGCGCTACTCGAAAGCTCGCGCAAGGCGACGCTGGAGGCTCTGCGCGGCATTGACGATTACGCCATCGTCCACGCTGACACCAACTGGCGCGTCAAGGACGTGCTCGGCCACCTCGCCGCCTGGGAGCATGAGGTCTTCGCTTCCATTCAAGCGTTCATGGAGCACGACGAGTACACCCTCGGCCCTGACTTTGACGAGCAGCGCTACAACACCGCCGCATACGAGCGGCGCAAGGAGCTTGACCCGGCGCAGATTCGCATAGATTGGGCGATGGTGCGCGGCGACATCCGGTTCGCGCTGCGCGACATGGCCCCTGACCAACTCGTTGCGCCCATGCGCTACCCGTCGGGCAGGACGGGCACCGCCGCCGTGCTCATTCAAGAAATCATAGACCACGAGGAGGAGCACCTTCAGGACATTCTGGCCGCGCTCCGCCCCTCTTCCTCCTGAACGACAGTCCTCTCATGGAGGATTGCGCTAGAAGTTGGACTATCTGTAGACGAAGGACGAAAGACGAAGGACGAATGCAACGGCATACAGCCCGTTTGCGCTGCTTCTCCATTGTCCAACCTCTATTTGATTCCTCTATTAGTGGAGGGAAGACCGATGCTGGAGAGTGCCGCCCGTAATGCCCTG
>DASVVH010000229.1:0-13518 GCA_036386615.1 Ardenticatenaceae bacterium | reverse complement strand
GCACGCTCTTTGAAACACGCTGCCCTGCTTCCACGCGGTCAACCGTTTCCGCCGCGCCCCGGTCCAGCAGTTCCAGCGTGGCGTTGGGAACGTTGAGAATGAGACCCCGGTTATTGGGTCGATCCCACTCTTCCTGCGTGGGGAAGCCGAGGCCGTCACGGTAGAAGCGGGCTGCCGTGTCAAAGTCATCTACGGTGAGCGCCACACGAAACGCGCGCACGCGCTGCTCGTCTGCGGTGGCATCTGGGTTGAGGGCACGGGCCTGATAGCGCCCGCTCGGCAGGTTCCCTTCCAGCAGGGCGACGAGGCCGGGCACGCTCTCCTCCGGCAGGGGGCGATCCGAGATGTCCTCGCCGGGGAAGGCTTCCTGGTGCATCTGGGTCTGCATGTCGCCGGGGTCCACCCAGTAGACGCGCCACTGCTCGTTCTCGGCGGCGAGGATGGCGGAAAGCTGTTCCAGCGCGGCCTTGCTCGACCCGTAGCCGCCCCAGCCGGGATACGCTTCCACGCCCGCGTCACTCGTCACGTTGACGATGCGCGCGCCGGGCTTCAGTCCCTCCCGTGCCGCCTGGATGAGCGCGAGGGGCGCGAGGACGTTCACGCGGTAGACCTCCTCCAGCGTGGCGAGGGGGTAGTCCAGCAGTTCCGGCTGCGGGCTGGGGCCGAGGATTGAGGCGTTGTTCACCAGCGCGTCCAGGCCACCGTGCGCCCGCGCCGTCTCCACGAGCTTGCGGCGGTGGGCCTCGTCGGCCACATCGCCGGAGATGGCGATGACCTCGGTGTGCTCGGAGAGTTCGGCGCGTGCCGCTTCAAGTGCTTCGGTGCCGCGCGCGTCGAGAATCAGGGTCCAGCCGCGCCGGGCCAACTCGCGTGCCAAAGCCAGCCCCAGGCCACGCGACGCGCCCGTAATCAGTGCCGTTCGTTTCTCTGTCGAGTTCATGGGTTCCTCTCTCAAATCGAGGCTCGTAGGGAGCCTCGGATGGTTGCTCTTGTCCATGCTTTTATGATAGCCAGAACGAAGGCTTGTCGCATCGAGCGGCGGGCCAGGGTTGTCCTGTACGAAGGGACAGACTCGCTGAGGGTGGATGTCGTAGGTGTGGCGGAGAGTGGGGCGAAGCGGGCTTTAGGGGACGGGCAGAGGTTCCGAGGGTGATTTATGTGAAGTAGGGCTTACAAAAGCTTACATTGAAGGGCGATGATGTAAGCCGTAGTTGACATAAAGTGTAGATGCGCGAGGTAGGTCACTTCCATACACCTAGGAGTTACGTGTACGAGTACACAAGGTTAGCGTACGGGTTCATGCAGGTGAGATGAAGCGAGAGAGAAGCGTGCCCACGCCCAACGAGGTGGATGTTGCTGGGTGGATCCTTCACTTCGTTCAGGATGACAAGTAAGGAGCTAGACCTTACTTGATGTACCAGTGTGTGTTACCCTCGTGAAACACTACACGTAACTCCTATCACTTTCAAAGAGTTCAGGGATTGCTGCTGGAACAGTGTAGGGGCGGTGCTCCTCGTCGAGCATATCCAACGCCTGCACGCCGAGCCAGCGATAGCAGAACCGCGCGCCCGCATCTTCCCCTTCGCCGCCGACCTTGTACACCCAGTTATCCGGCAGGTCCGGCGAGGCGCGGAGGAGGAAGTCGTGACGCTCAACGTTGGCCTGGATGTAGGGCTTATAGTAGTGACGGACGCCCAACTTCCTCACGAGTTCAAGCGTTGTTAAGCCGGTCTCTTCCGATAGTTCGCGCCACAGCGCCGCCTCCGGCTCCTCGCCGGGGTCTATGCCACCGCCGGGCACGCGCAGTGGTAGGCGTGGGTCAGACTCGAAGGCGTGCGCCAGCAACTCGTCGCGGCCTTCGGGGTTCCTCCGTAGCACGAAGGCGGCTACCTTTCGTCTAGGCGTTTCTTCTGTCATGCTGTCAACTCGTCAGGTTGACCAGACCGCGATGGGCAGCGATGGTAACGGCCTCGGTGCGGTTGCCCGCGCCAAGCTTGCCGAGGATGGAACTGACGTGGAACTTGGCGGTTCGCTCGGTGATGACCAGCTCGCCCGCGATTTCCCTGTTGGTTTTGCCCTGCGCGAGTAGCCGCAATACCTCCGTCTCGCGCTCGGTTAGCTCCTCGACGCCATCCTCGCTCACGCGGCTGCCGCTCATGTGCCGCAGCAGCTTGGAGGCGACCACAGGCTGAAGCAGGGAGCCGCCCTCGCTGACGACACGGATGGCGCGAAACAACTCCTCGCGCGGGGCACCCTTGAGAAGGTAGCCCTGCGCCCCTGCCTTGACCGCGCTGACGATGCGCTCGTCGGTGTCGAAGGCGGTGAAGACGATGGCCTGCACGGATGGCTGGGCCTCGCGCATCCGCCGTAGGGCCTCCACGCCGTCCATCTGCGGCATCTCAAGGTCGAGCAGCACCACATCGGGTACGAGCCGCCGCGCCTGCTCCACGACTTCAACGCCGTTATTTGCCTCGCCCACTACCTCAAAGTCGGGCTGGGTGCTCAGGATGGCGACGAGGCCGTCCCTCACCACCGGATGGTCGTCGGCCACGAGGATTCGTATAGGCATCTGTCAACCCTTGCCTTCCAGGGGAATCGTTACCTCAAGCCCGGTCCCCTCGCCGGGGCTGCTGGAGACCTCGATGGTGCCGCCGAGGAGCTTGGCGCGCTCGGTTAGGCCCACGAGACCGTAACGGCCCTGCGGGAGCGCGTTCGCGTCGAAGCCGGTGCCGTCGTCCTCAATCGCCAGCCGCACCTGCTCCGGTTGGATGAGGAGATGAACTACAAGTTCCGTCGCGTTGGCGTGGCGGACGACGTTGGTCAGCGCTTCCTGCGCGATGCGGTACAGGCCCGCCTCCACGCGCACGGGAAGGGGGCGGTTCTCGCCCGTCGCCTCAAAGGTGGTGTGGAGCTTGCCCTGCGCGCCCTGCTCCTGCACGAGGGAGGCCAATGCCTCGGCCAGGGTGCGGCCCTCCAGAGGCGCGGCGCGGAGGTCCAGCACGGAGCGGCGGGCCTCCTCGATGCTGGCGCGGGTCAGTTCGAGGGCCTGTCGCACGGCCTGCCGCGTGCGGTCGGCGTTCAGACCCGCCTCCAAAAAGGCGTCCGCCGTTTCCAGGTGCAGGGCGATACCCGCCAAGCCCTGAGCCAGCGTGTCGTGAATCTCCCGCGCGAGGCGATTTCGTTCCTCCAGCGCGCCGACCTGCGTGCTCTGGGCAAAGAGCCGTGTGCGCTCGACGGCGATGCTGAGGAGGTCGGCGATGGTGTGGAGCAGTTCCAGGTCCGCGTCGGATAGCTCGCGCCAGTCGGTGCTCGCCACGTTCATGACGCCGAGCGGCTTGCCTTCCCGCCCGTAGAGTGGGACGCTGGCGTGGTAGCGTAGGCCGAGCGTGGCTTCGGGCATGCCATTGTCTACCAGTTCCTGAAGACGGGAGCAGGTGACGATGCTGACGTTCTCGCCGTCGGCAAGGCCACCTTCCTCGTATTCTTCCAGGCAGTAGCACCAGCCTTCCATGCGCCTGGGATTATTTGCCAGAGCGGGCGGCAGGTCCTGCGCGGCGGCGAGGTAGAAGCGGCCAGTCTCCTCGCGCATGAGCCATATCCAGCCCGTGTGCAGGTCGAGCAACTCAGTGGTCTGCGAGAGGGCGGTGTGGAGCGCGCGCGACAGGTCCACCTCGCGGTTCAGGGCCTCGGCCACGGCGTTCAGGATGGAAAGCTCGCGGTTGCGGCGCTTCAGCTTCTCGGTGTCGGTTTCAAATTTGTCGCCCACTATTTAGGTTCCGTCGATTTCTTTTAACGCCTGTAGGGGAAAGGCAAAAACGAACTTGATTAGGCAGATGAAGTTCGTCATCTGGGTTGAACAGGCGAAATCACACTTGTTTACGTTTGTCTTGCATCTCCTTGTAACCCTGGCGCAGCGTATATATCCAACCGAAGAGACCTAGTAAAAACACGGCACAGCTTGCTGTGCTATCACGGGTTAACAAAAGCACTATACCTGATGGGACAAAGTAAACCATAGCCAGAACAATGAATGGTACAACATAATCATCAATAAAATCGCCTTCTTTTGCGCCGCGTGGGACATTTGAGCTTATTGGCTGACGTATTTCGCTAGAGGAGGCGCTTTGTGAGTTCGGCTGCTTGGTTGGTTCGGATGTATCAGTTGCTGTTCCGCCCCTTGCAATATATGCAGCAATCATTGCACCTATTGCCCCAATGATTGCTGCTATGATAACATCACTCACAGGCTCCTCCTGGTTACTTTAGTAGTTATAGAGTGTAGAGTTTCGAGTTAGTCAACGAAGAACAAGGAAATAACACCTAACTACTGATGCTCATCCACCAAACTTGCAACTGCTGCAATCAAGGCTGGTTTTGAAACATGGCTTCAAGGATGAGCGCCATCGGAGTAACAACGGATCTCTCAGGCGCTGCACCCTAAAAACGGGCCCATATCCATCCGTCATAGGGAACAGGGCCAATCATGTAGTTTTATGCATACTCATCGTATTATAACTTAACCTGGGAAACTTAGTTAAGTTACTTATTCAGTGTACCTTAACATCCGCAACCTGAGAGCCAGCCCGCGTTAGATAATTCCACGCCTCGTCTATGTGGCGACGCTCCGTTCGCAGGTTGCCTATCGCCAGACGCAGGGTGAAGTGGTCGCGTAGTTTGGTGTGCGACAGGTAGACTTTACCGCTAGCATTGACGCGGTTCAAAATTGCCTCGTTCCAGCGGTCCAGCGTGGCTTCGTCCGCACCTTCGGGCGCGAAGCGGAAGCAGACGGTGGAGAAGGGGGTAGGGGCGAGGAGTTCCCAGTCCTGGGCCTGACGGACGCAGGACGCGAAGTGCTGCGCCAGGGCGATGTGGCCCCGGATGCGGGCGGCCAGCCCCTCGACGCCGAAGGCGCGAATGACCATCCAGAGCTTCAGAGCGCGGAAGCGGCGGCCCAACTGCACGCCGTAGTCCATGAAGTTGACGACTTCGTTCTGCTCCGCCGTGACGAGGTATTCGGGGACGAGGGAGAAGGCGCGGCGCAGCGAGTCGGGGTGGCGGGTGTAGAAGGTGGAGAGGTCAATCGGCGTGAAGAGCCATTTGTGAGGGTTGACTACCAGCGAGTCGGCCTGCTCCACGCCCTCGAAGATGTGGCGCTTTTCGGGCAGGATGGCGGCGATGCCGCCGTAGGCCCCGTCCACATGGAGCCAGACGTTTTCGCGGTGGCAAATGGCGGCGATGGCGGGCACGGGGTCCACGCTGGTGGTGCTGGTGGTGCCAACGGTTGCTACTGCCGCGAGGGGCAGGTAGCCGCGCTCGCGGTCGGCGGCGATGGCGGCTTCAAGCAGGTCGGGGCGCATACGGAAGTTGTCATCGGTGCCGATGTGGACGACGTTCTCGTGGCCGATGCCAAGCGTGATGGCGGCCTTGTCTATGGAGGAGTGCGACTGCTCGGAGGTGTAGACGCGGAGGACGGGCAGGTCGGCGCGGCCCGCCATGCCACGCTGGCGGATGTCCAGCTCCGGCTTCGCCTCGCGGGCGGCGGCGAGGGCGAGCAGGGAGGAGATGGAGGCAGTGTCGTTGATGATGCCGAACCAGCCTTCGCCCAGGCCCAGCATCTGCCGCAGCCAGTCGAGGGCTACCTGCTCTAGCTCGGTGGCGCTGGGCGAGGTTTTCCAGAGCATGCCGTTGACGTTGAGCGCGGCAATCAGTAGCTCGGCAAGGATGCCGGGAACGGAAGCGGTGATGGCGAAGTAAGCGAAGAAGCCGGGGTGGTTCCAGTGGGTGACGCCGGGCAGAATCTGCTGCTCGAAGTCGGCCAGGATGTCGCCGAGAGAGACGGGCTGCTCCGGCGGCGCGGCGGGCAGTTGGCGGCGAATGTCGCCCGGTTTTACGTCGGGCAGGACGCGGTATTGTTCGGGGTTCGCCAAGTACCCGGTTATCCAGTCAATGAGTTGGTGGCCGTAGCGCCGGAACTCTTCCGGCGGGAGGTCGCCGTACTCGGTGTGGGGTTCCATCTTCTAGGTCCTCTCGGCTTGTGCTCAAGGTGAGGGTGGGGATGAAGGTGATTCGCCCCGGAAGTACGTTTACATGTGCGCGTGGGCAGGCGTGTTTGGGCGCAGTTTTGGGTGGTTACACACGTTCACGGCGGCGTTCTCCAAGAGAGCAGGCGCGGAGTACGGAGCGGGCACCGCCCAAGGGGCACCCGCCGCGCTCCCCGCTTCTTCCATCGGCGCAACATTTAGAAAAGGTTGTGCGGGTGCGCGTGAAAAACTTGTGTTTCTGTATAAAAAGACCTCAAGTGCCAAAATCCTGAGGAACTGGTAGATAGGTTACAAGTTGTTCCAATATGATGAGATGAGGCGATTGCGACCAGGCAGAAAACAGGAAGGGCAGCGATGGGAAGGAGGCCAATGGTATGTCTGGGTAGGGGCACGGATATCGTGCCCCTACCCCAGGCGTTATGCTGTTATGGTTGGAGGGTCGCCGCTTAGTACAGGAACATGGGCTTGCCGAGCATGTCGCGCACTCTGGGGCGGTAGTTCTGGCTGTCGTAGAGGGCCGTTACGTCCACGCGCTTCTTGCCCGCGATGACCATGTCGAGGGGCACGGTGGTGTAGATGCCCTGTTGCAGAGCGACCATGCGCCCGGTGTGGCCCATGGCTATCTGGTCGAGGGCGAGGTTGCCGTAGGAGACGGCGACCATGCGGTCGAGCGAGTCGGGCGCTCCGGAGCGCATGATGTAGGCCAGTTGCTGGTTGATGATGTTGACGCCAGCACGCCGCTTGATTTCCGCCGCGACCATAGTCCCGATGCCACCAAGCTTCTGGTGGCCGTAGGCGTCGGCCTCGCCACCCTGCACGATGTCGCCGCCGATGGGGTGCGCGCCCTCGGAGATGGTCATGATGGCGTAGTGCGAGGGGTTGTTCTTGCGGTCCTGAACGAGGAAGTGGATGAGCTTATCCACGTCAAAGGGAACCTCGGAGATGATGGCGCGGTCCACATTGGCGAGGTAGGCGGCGAAGAGGGAGGTCTCGCCGGAGTTGCGGCCAAAGAGTTCGACGACGCCGATGCGCTCGTGGGAGCCAACGGAGGTGCGAATGGCGGTGATGGCGTCTACCGAGCGCGTGACGGCTGTCGAGAAGCCGATGCAGTAGTCGGTGCCGAACACGTCGTTGTCCATCGTTTTGGGGATGGCAACGGCCTGAAAGCCCTCCTCGTGCAGACGCGCCCCGTAGCTGAGGGTGTCGTCGCCGCCGATGGGGATGATAGCTTCCATGCCGAGGAATTCCAGAACGCGCAGGACGTGCCCCGTGCAGTCTATGCGCCCGTTGGGTTTCTCCACGCGGTCTTCGGCGCGAACGTAGTCGGGCACATCGTCCGGCTTCATGTTGCCGGGGTTGGTGCGCGAGCTATGGAGGATGGTGCCACCCGTGCGGTCAATGGTGCGGACCCGCCTGGGCGTGAGGGGCATCGTCTCCTCTTCGATGGTCGCGGGGTCGTCGGGGTTGATTGCCATCGGCCCCTTCCAGCCGCGCCGCAGGCCAACTACCTCGATGTCGCGGTCTTCCGCGCGGGTGACGACGGCGCGGATGGCGACGTTCAACCCCGGCACATCGCCGCCGCCTGTGAGAATACCGATTCGTCTTCGAGCCATGACGCCTCCTTGTGATACAGTGGTAGTAACAGTGTAAGGGCGTCATTGCCCGGTTATCGTCTTTTCAGTTTGTCTTAGGGCACGTTTGCTACTTTTTGCTGGCGATTGCCGCCGAAGGTTACGGAGCGCAGACGACGCGCTCTCCACCCCCGTCTACGAGTTTCGCCACTCCCCTCCGGGGAGTTCAGGATCACTTTCCGCTCTAATGTGGTCCTGGCTGTGGAAAGGCTTGCCATCGTTCGGATTGTAGATGTCCTCTTGCGGCTCCTTTAGGAAGTCGAAGGCCGGGTTAGAGGCCGCGAATCTTAGCCACTCGCTCTCGCCTATATCCTCAGCGTCGTCCTGTGGTTGACCCTGTGCTTCGTGCCGCTCGTCGTTCATCCGCTAATCGGTATTCCAACTTCCGCATTCTCGTTCATGCGGCGGATGGTGCCCGCAATCACGTCGTAGCGGTTGAAGCTGGATATAAGATAGATGCCAGGGAAGCCTAGCTCTTTCGCGCGGCGCGCCACGTCACCCGCAATCTCGACGGCGGCCTCTGTTCTGGCGTCGCGGTCCTCGCCCGCCTGCGCCAGCCGTTCCTTGACATAATCAGGGACGACGATGCCGCCAAACTGGCTGACGGTCTCGGCGTGGCGAAGGCTGAAGATGGGCATGATACCGGGGAGGATGGGGACGGAGAGATGCTTCGTTTTCTCGCGCAGCAGTTCGATGCGGTCCAGGAAGATGGGCTGGGTGAGGGCTAGACGCGCGCCCCCCTCAAGCTTGCGTTCCAGCCGCCGCACCTCGCCGTCAATGCCCTTCTCGCCGCGCTCCATGCCGCGCGTGTGGTCGAAGGCGCAGGCAAGAAAGAAGCTGTCCGGGTGCTCGCGGCTGATGCGGCCCAGAAGCTTCACGGAACTGTAGCGGAAGAAGGCTTCCTCCTTCGGGTCAGGGTCGCCCGTGATGATGAGGATGTTGTTGTAGCCGTAGAGTTTGTAGCTGGCGAAGTTCCCCGTGATGTCCGTCTCGGCCTTGTTGCGGCAGGAGTAGTGGAGGAGCAGGTCGGCCTCGCGGAGGTTGGGGCGCAGCACCTCGGCGAAGGGGAAAGGGTCGAGCCAGGGCTTTCCCATCGTGTGGTCGGCGATAGTCACGACGTCTACGCCGTGCCGCTGTTCGAGGTATTTCGCGCCGTCTATCTTCTGCTGCAAGACACCGGGATTGTGCTGGTACTCGTCGTCAGTTGGGGGGTCAATCTCGACGCAGATGACGAACTCGCCCTCTTTCAGCTTCCGTTCGAGGCGGGAGCGGGTGCGGCGGGGTCGCGGGGCATCGGTTTGGGGCGCGGCATGGTCGAGCACGGCGCGCATGGCGCGGGTGTGGTCCGGCGTGCTGTGACAGCAGCCGCCGACCATCGTGACGCCGTTCTCCATTGCCCAGAAGGCGAGGTTCGCAAAATCCTGTGGCCCGCCGAGGGTATGGGTGCGGCCCGTGTAATCCACGCCGACGATGCCTGCGTTGGGCTGGATGGAGATGGGGAGGTCGGTGAGTTCGAGCAGGCGGCGCGCGGTCTCCTTCATCGTTTCCGGCCCGACACGGCAGTTGGAGCCTATAGCGTCAACGCCCAGTTGTTCCAGCCGCTTCACCACTCGCGCGAGGTCAATGCGCCCGCCCAGCGTTTCGCCATCGGTGACGGCGAGTTGCACGACGAGGGGTAGGTCCGGGGCGACGGCTTTGGCTGCACGCGCCGCCGCCATCACCTCGCGGAAATCCGCCATCGTCTCGACGAGCAGCAGGTCCACGCCCGCTTCCGCGAGCACGGCTACCTGCTCGGCGTAGACCTCTTCCATCTGCGCGTCGCTGAGGATGTCGAAGAGATAGCGCTGTTCGCCGAGGGGGCCAATTGAGCCAGCGACCCGAACCGGACGGCCCGCCTCCGCCGCGACTTCGCGAGCCAGTTGCACGCCCGCGCGGTTGACTTCCGCGACACTCAGGTCGTGCGGCGCGAGGGCGACGCGCGTAGCCTGGTAGGTGTTGGTCTGCAAGATGTCCGCGCCCGCCTCCACATAGGAGCGGTGGACGTTGCGGATGGCCTCCGGGTGGGAGAGATTGAGCGCCTCGACGCAGGTGTCCTGCTCCAGTTTGTGGTGAGCCTGCAACTGCGTGCCCATCGCGCCGTCCCAGAGCAGGGGGCGACGCAACCATTCAGGGGAAACCGCCATACGGAACTCCAGCCTCTGTTTTATCGGCAAGTAATAGGAGAGTATATATCAACGGGTCGTGTGAACCAAGTTTAAGGGAAGGACGGAGGAGAGAGGACAGAGGACGAAAGACGAAGAAAGAAGGAGGGTGAAGGCAGGAAGTGAGAGTTGGGATGGGGATGAGAAGCGCTGAGTCGGCTAAATTAATCGTTTAGATTTGGCTCAAGGGGGATTGACCCTTATAATCTGCTCTCTGTAGCAGAAGGGATAGGGGCCGACAGGGTGCTGTCGGCCTTCTTGTTAGCCGGAGAGGCTGGGGATGGACGAGGTACAGACCGAGCAGCCGCACCTGCGGGCTGTCGCGGCAGGCGTGCCGATACTCGCCGATCTGCACCGGGGCGACGTTCTGCTCTACGAGCCTCTGGGTGAGGACCGGCTTCAGATTGTGGTGCATGCCAAGCCGCACTCCGTGCCCTCGGTCTACACGCGTGCGACCATCGAGCGCGAGCAGTCGCTTTCCGCCCTGCCCGCCGTCGCGCGTGTTCTGAATGGGAAGGATGCAGCCGAGGGGCCACGCTACAGCAACTCCCACCGCGCCCACATCATCCAGCGCGCCTTCGCGGTTCACGATAAGAGAGGGCGGATGGCGGGCGTCCTCTCCATCGAGAAATCGCTGGTGGAGCACGAGCGGCACGCCACCCGCCACCCCGCCTTCCGCCGCGCTCTTGAAGACCTTCGTGACATGGCCCTGCGTGGCGAGACTGAGGGCTTCGCCGTGCTCTCTCCGTTTGCCGAGGCCGACGGTATTGCCCTGGTGAACGCCGCGGGCACCATCATCTACATGAGCGGCCTGGGGAGCTATCATTATCGCCGCCTGGGCTACTCGGAAGAGTTGGTAGGCAAGCCGGTGATGCAACTCGACACCGCCGATGCTGGCCTCGTGGAGCGTGCCTTCAGTGAGGGCAAGCCATTCGAGGTCGAGCACATGGAGCAGGAGCGCATCTGGATTCGTAAGGTCATCCCCATTGTCGGCCCGCAGGTGCGCCTCCCCGACAGGCTCCCCCGGCTGCTGCTGCCGCGCGGCCTCGGCCCGCTGGACCGCCGCGCCGTGCTCATCACGATTCACGATGCGACCTCGGCGCGCCGCAAGGCGCAGGAGACCATCGTGCGGCAGGCGATGGTGCAGGAGATTCACCACCGGGTGAAGAACAACCTGCAAATTATTGCCTCTCTGCTTCGCATTCAGGCTCGGCGGGCGCAGCACGAGGAGACGCGGCAGATTCTCGGCGAGAGCATCAACCGCATCCTCTCTATCGCGGTGGTCCACGAGTTTCTGTCGCAGCACGAGAAAGCGATTAACCTGCGCGACGTGGCGAATCGCATTGCCCACCAGGTGCATGAGGGAATTCTCGATTCGGCGCAGAACGTTCAGGTGCGGGTGGAGGGCGATGTGGTTTTCCTTCACGCGCACCAGACGACGATGCTGGCGCTGGTGATTAATGAGCTTATTCTGAACGCACTGGAACACGGGTTTGGCGACTCCAGTTCGGGCGAGGTAGTCATCTCGTTCCGCGACGGGGGCGAGGACGTGACGCTCGTCGTGCGTGATACGGGCAAGGGGCTGCCCGCCGATTTTGTGCTGGACGGGAGCGGCAGCCTGGGCCTCCGCATCATTCAGACGATTGTTGAACAGGATATGCGTGGTAGCTTCACCCTCGCGCCTGTGGAACATGGCACTGCCGCTACTGTTACCTTCCCGAAAGCCGCTCCTGAGACGTTCGATTGATAGGGGATGAGGTGTCAGGTTCGTCTGCGAGCCGAAATCTTGAAGGTTACGCCGCCTCTTGGTACAATTTGCGTTTGCAGAGATGTCTGTGATTCAGAGCTACACAAGCGAGGCCCAGGAGAGCAGGACCAACGATGCCGTCTCTTCTCTGCCCTCAATCGTTCACAGGAGCCCAACATGGCCCGAACTCGCATAATCGTCGCGGATGACGAATCCATCATCCGTATGGACTTGAAAGAGATGCTCACTGCCCTCGGCTACCTCGTGGTTGGTGAGGTGGGCGATGGCCGCAGTGCCGTCAACCTTGCACGCGAGGTGCGGCCCGATCTGGTCATCATGGATGTGAAGATGCCTGACATGGACGGCATCGAGGCGGCGTCCATCCTGACGACTGAGAAGATTGCGCCCGTGCTGCTGCTTACCGCTTTTGGGCAGCGCGAACTCGTGGAGCGCGCCAAGGAGGCTGGCGTCGTAGGCTACCTCGTCAAACCGTTCCGTGAAAGCGATCTCACCCCGGCCATCGAGGTGGCGCTGGCACGCTTCAGTGAGTTCCAGACGCTGGAAGCGGAAGTGACGGATATGAAGGAGGCGCTCGAAACCCGCAAGATTGTGGACCGAGCCAAGGGGCTTCTGATGGCGCGCGACTCGCTCTCGGAGCAGGAGGCATTTCGCCGCATCCAGAAGATGTCTATGAATAGTCGCAAACCAATGCGGGAGATTGCCGATGCTATCATTCTTACTTACGAGGCAGACGGCACGTAGAGATAGGCTGGCAGGCGATGGAAAATAGGGCCAGGAATTTGCTGAAAAGGTAGCCCGATGTTAAAATAACAACCTGCGCGCCCGTGGCGGAATGGTAGACGCGCATGCCTTAGGAGCATGTGCCGCGAGGCGTGGGGGTTCGAGTCCCTCCGGGCGCATACGGCTTTCTGGCTAAAGGTGGGCACATCAGGCGTTTGGTGTGCTCATTTTTCTTTTGCAGGTCTCCTGATGCCATTCTCCAAGTCCTCCTCAGTAATAGCGAATTCAGGTTAGTATGGACAACGTTACGATTCGTCAGGTCTTCGAGCGCCTTGAAGTGGCTGTCCACGCGTGGGAGACGCCTCTGGTTGATGCGATGGCTGCGACGGGTGACGACCCGTTCCGCATCCTCATCGCCACCATCCTCAGCCTCCGCACGCGCGATACGGTGACTGCTGTCGTGGCCCGCGACCTTTTCGCGCGCGCCGACACGCCGGAAGCCATTCTCGCGCTTCCTCACGACGAGCTACGCGACCTCATCAAGAAGGTGGGCTTCTACAACACCAAGGCGGGGACGATTCGCGCCCTCTCGCACCTCATCATTGAGCGCTACGATGGCCGCGTGCCGGACGACCTGGACGAACTGCTCACACTGCCGGGGGTGGGGCGCAAGACGGCGAATCTCGTGGTCATCGCGGGTTACGGCAAGCCGGGCATCTGCGTGGATACGCACGTTCACCGCATCTCTAACCGCTTTGGGTACGTGCAGACGAAGACGCCCGAACAGACGGAGATGGCCCTGCGTGAGAGGCTGCCCCAGGACCTCTGGCAGGAGATTAACCGCCTGCTCGTCTCGCTGGGACAGACAATCTGCCACCCTACCAGCCCCAAATGCAGCATTTGCCCCGTGAACGACCTCTGCGAGCGAGTGGGTGTTACGAGAAGTAGATGAAACAGGATGTGAGATATGAGATAAGAGATGACGAATTAGCTTTGCGGCAGCCTGTGCTCGCTTTGTCTATCTCACCTCCCATCGGCGTCTCTTTGACTAACCTCCCTCTTTTCCGTAAAATACCTGTTGCGGAGGGCGCGGCCATGCGCCCTCTCCTATTGCTTAGAACCAGACGGGGCGCGGCTTGAACGGCTCCGATGAAAAC
>DASVVH010000228.1:0-9155 GCA_036386615.1 Ardenticatenaceae bacterium | reverse complement strand
GAAGTCAACCACTCCATGCTTATCTAGTGCGTGCTACAGCACCGATGTACGGTACCAATATGGCCCATTTTCGACCCTCCACGCCTCTCCCTTCCCTGTTGGCTGCTTCCCCTTACATGACATGCATATTTTCGATGTCATGAAATGTACATATCTTTATCGTCAACCTCCCTCCTCTCCCCTCCACCACCCTACCCAAGACACTTCCAATGTGGGGTTTTCGCGACACCCTCTGTCGCTCCTGCCCTCCCTCATCCCTTCTCCTTCTTACTTTTTCCTTCTTACTTTTTCCTTTCCTCCCTCTCGTCCTATACTATCGGCTGGTAAGGACAAACACCTGCCTGACTCACTGGCAGGTGCCAACCCAATCTTAGGAGGAGAAACATGAGAAAGCTGTGGACACTGTTGCTCGTATTGGTGCTCGGTCTGGCAGTAGTCGCCTGCAATCAGGCCGCCGCGCCCGCCAACACAGGCGGTACAACCGATACAACCGAAGGAACAACCGAAGAGGCTGGCGAAGAAGCCGCCGAAGCAACGCCTGAAGCCGCCGAAGAGGCGGGCGGCGAGACGGCGGCGGGCGACCTCCCCGACCTCGGCGGGCGCGAAGTGCGAATCGCCGTCGAGAACGCCTACCTTCCCTTCAACTACATTGACCCCAACACGGGCGAGCCTGCGGGCTGGGACTACGAGGCGTGGCGTGCCATCTGCGAGCAGATTAACTGCACCCCCGTCTTTGAAGAGGCCGCCTGGGAAGGCATGATTCAGGCCGTCGCCGATGGTCAGTTCGACGCCGCCGCCGATGGCATCACCATCAACGAGGAGCGCGCCGAAATCGTAGACTTCTCCGAAGGCTACATCAACGTGAACCAGCGTCTGCTCGTCCGCGCCGACGAGGAGCGCTTCGACTCCGTAGATGCCTTCGTCGCCGACGAGTCGCTCATCGTCGGCACCCAGACCGGCACCACCAACTTCGAATCGGCCCGCGAACTCGTAGGCGATGACCGCATTCAAGCCTTCGAGCAGTTCGGCTTCGCCGTCGAGGCTCTGCTGAACGGGGACGTGGACGCCGTCTTCATGGACGAGACGGCGGGCCAGGGCTACGTCGGCGTCAATGCTGACGAACTCAGGCTCGTCGGCGACCCCATTTCCAGCGACCAGCTAGGCTTCATCTTCCCCAAGGGCAGCGACCTCGTGGACCCGGTGAATCAGGCACTCGCCGCCCTGCGCGAGAATGGCACCCTAGACCAACTGGCCGCGCAGTACTTCTCCGACGCCTTCACCCTCACCTACGACGACCTTCCGTCAGACGAGGAATCAGAGGAGGAGTCCAGCGAAGAACCCACCGAGGAACCCACCGAGTAGGCGGGACAGACAGCTTTACCTCCCGCTATAAACCGTTTACACTTGAATGCGCCGGGCGCTCACATGCGCCGGGCGCGTTCTCTATATCACCCTAGAGCCGGGACCACACTCGTATTTTGGGAGGGCTGATGGCGATTCAAGCGGACCAGGAGCGGATTCCGCTGGCTTCCGAAGAGATAACCTTCGGTGAGCGCCTTGAACAATTCCCCTGGTGGCTCGTCGCCATCCTGCTCGCCATCGCCGCGATGGCCTATCAGATTGTCACGAACCCACCCGTCACGGCAGCCTTCCAGTTCATCATTCGCGGCCTCCGCGTCACCATCTACACCACCCTCGTCGGCTTCGTGCTGGCGATGATTCTAGGAATGCTTGCCGGGCTGGGCCGCGTCTCCCGCAATCCCTTTATCAGGAACTTCGCCATCGCCTACATCGAGTTCATCCGAGGCGTGCCCATTCTCGTCCTCATCCTCACCATCGCCTTCGTCATCGTCCCCGTCGCCTCCGAATCCATCGGCTTCTCCAACTCCAGCGTGCCGATGGACGCCCGCGCGATGGTCGCCCTCGCCCTGATTTACGGCGCGTTCCTGGCCGAGGTCTTCCGCGCGGGCATCGAATCGGTAGCGCCGGGGCAGATGGAGGCCGCCCGCTCTCTCGGCATGACCCACTTCCAGGCGATGACCTACATCGTCCTGCCCCAGGCCATTCGCAACATCCTTCCCGCCCTCGGCAACGATTTCGTCGCCATGCTCAAGGACTCCTCCCTCGTCTCCGTCCTCGCCGTGCGCGACATCACGCAGCAGGCCCGCATCCACGCCGGGAGCACCTTCCGCTTCCGCGAGACCTACCTCGTCCTCACCGTCCTCTACCTGACGATGACGCTCGTCCTCTCCCTCCTCTTGCAGTGGTACCAAAGGCGGCTACGCAAAGATGCCTGACTCCATCGCCATCAACCCCGATGAAATCATCGTCCTGGATGACCTTCACAAGTTCTTCGGCCCCATCAAGGCGGTGAAGGGCGTCAACCTGCGCGTCCGGCGCGGCGAGGTCGTCGTCGTCGTTGGGCCGAGCGGCTCCGGCAAGAGCACCGTCCTTCGCTGCATCAACCATCTGGAGGTGCCGACGCACGGCGCGGTCTACTTTGACGGCGTTCACCTTGAAGACCCCAAAACCGACATCAACCGCGTCCGCACCGAGGTCGGCATGGTCTTCCAGCAGTTCAACCTCTTCCCGCATCTCACTGCCCTGGAGAACATCGCTATCTCCCAGCGCCTCGTCCGCAAGCGCAACAAGGAAGAGGCACGACAAGTCGCCATGAAGCAGCTAGAGCGCGTCGGCATCCCGGAGAAGGCTAACGTCTACCCGCGCCAGCTATCCGGCGGGCAGCAGCAGCGCGTCGCCATCGCCCGCGCGCTCGCCATGAACCCGAAGGTGATGCTCTTCGACGAGCCGACCAGCGCCCTCGACCCGGAGATGATTAAAGAGGTGCTGGACGTGATGCTCGAACTGGCCCGCGAGGGGATGACGATGGTCTGCGTCACCCACGAGATGGGCTTCGCCCGCTCGGCAGGCCACCGCATCGTCTTCATGGACGAAGGGCAGGTTGTCGAGATTGGCCCGCCCGAAGAGGTCTTCACCAACTCCAGGCACGCCCGCACCCGCGACTTCTTCGACAAAATCATCAAGCACTAACAGGAACGCCCCTTGTGGTCAAGGGCGTTCCTGTATTGGCTCTGCCGCGCTCTCGGCCTGCTCTTCGTCTGGTAACTCGTACAGGGCCTCCGGCGCGAAGTCCGCCTCGTTCGGCCAGAAGACCACTCCACTCCTGGGGTCCAGTTTGACCAGTGCGAAGTAGTCAAGGTCACGTACAGGTTCAAAGACTGGCCCCCAAAGCAGTGGCAGCACATTGACTCGCTTGCTCGTTCCATCGTTGAACAGAACTCGCAACGAATGCGGCCCACAGATTTCTGCTTCCAGGATTTTCAGGATCACGGCTTCCTCCATGCTCCTACTGTAGCGCTTCAATCCTCTGCAATGACTCTTGTGCGCGTGCCCGCTCCCAGTTATCGGCCAATGCAGTTTGATTGAGCAAGGCCCACTCCCTTACCAAGCGCCAGGGCGATTAGGGAGCTTTCCTTTGAGTATCTCTATTGAGGTAATGCTGACCTCTACTTCGTGCTCACCATAATACGCATGAAAGTGCGCTGGTGTGTGGTCATTATAATACATTTCAATATCGATACCGTAGAACTGCGAGATTCTCGGCATATCCTCTCCGTGTCTAGGAATGCTGAGCACACTGGAACGTCCGACACGCCCATCTGAAGCAAAAGGCAACTACTGAGTAAGTAGTTGCCTTTCGTGGAGCCGTACTGAATCCTGTAGCTTTCGCTACGCTTTCTTGCCGTTGTCCTCACCTAAATCGTCTTCCAGATCGTCCTCTTCCCACTCGTCGTCGTCTTCCCACTCCTCAAAGTCGTCATCGTCTTCCCACTCCTCGTCATCGTCTTCCCACTCTTCGTCATCCTCGTCCTCCTCGGCGTAGGGGTCGTGGGCATGGCCGTGCTCCAGTTCCTCCTGAGTGGCGTCGCGCACATCCACCACCTCCACATCGAAGGTCAGGGTCTCCCCGGCCAAAGGATGGTTGTAGTTGATGAGGACATCATTCTTGTCAATCCGCTCGATGATACCCTGCGTCGTGGTCCCATCATCCAGTTCCACGAAAATCTCTTCGCCCTCGGTCAACTCCGTTCCCTCCGGGAAGGCATTGAGTGGAATGGACTCGCTTAATTCCTCGTCGTACTCCCCGTAGCCCTCGGCAGGCTCGACCGTCACCTGGAAGCGGTCCCCGATGCTGCGCCCCTCCAGAGCCTTCTCCAGCCCCGGAATGATGCCTCCAACGCCGTGCAGGTAAGGAAGCGGAGCCTCGCCCTCCGTCGTGTCTTCGATGGAGCCGTCGGCAAGGCGAAGGGTATAGTGGATTTCGACCACCTTGTTCTTTTCAACTTTGTCCGCCATAGGTTCTCTCCTTTCATAGCACAGCCATCTGCTGCGCTCTTGGATGCCGCTACTCTAGCACATAACGCGCCAGAAATGAACCCTTTACCTTTGCCAATCCCCTCTGACAATGGTAACGTAACCCGGCAGCACTCAAAGGAGAGAGAAGAATGACAGAGTACCGTACTGTGAAAGATTCGATGGGCGAGGTTCGCGTGCCCGCCGACGCGCTCTACGGCGCGACGACCCAGCGCGCGGTCGAGAATTTCCCCATTTCAGGTATCCCTTTCGGGCGAACCTTCCTGCGCGCGCTGGGCCTCGTCAAGGCGGCGGCGGCGCAGGCCAACCAAGACCTCGGCCTGCTGGACCCGGAGATGAGCCGCGCCGTTCAGCAGGCGGCAAACGAGGTTGCGGAAGGGCGCTGGGACAATCAGTTCCCGGTGGACATCTACGGCACCGGCTCCGCGACGACGACGAACACCAACGCCAACGAGGTCATCGCCACCCGCGCCACGCAGATGCTGGACAGCGACGTGAAGGTCCACCCCAATGACCACGTCAACATGGGGCAGTCATCCAACGATGTAATCCCTACAACCATCCACGTCGCCGCCTACCTGGAAATCAACGACAACCTGCTCCCGGCCCTACGCCACTTGCACGCGACGCTGGCGGACAAGGCCGGGCAGTTGGACGATGTGGTGAAGACGGGGCGCACACACCTGATGGACGCCACGCCCGTTCGTCTGTCGCAGGAGGTCGGCGGCTGGACCGCGCAGGTGAACCTGTGTGTCGAGCGCATTGAGTCCACACTGCCGCGCGTGGCGGAGCTTGCTCAGGGTGGCACGGCGGTCGGCACGGGCATCAACGCCCATCACGAGTTCGCCGGGCGTTTCGCCGCGATTCTCTCAGAGCGCACGGGCCTCCCATTTAGAGAGACGCGTAACCACTTCGCCTCGCAGGGCGGTATGGATACGGCTGTCGAGTTGAGTGGCCAACTCAAGGCGACGGCGGCGGCGCTGATGAAGATTGCCGACGACCTGCGCTGGATGAACAGTGGCCCCATCGCCGGGCTTGGCGAGATAGCCCTGCCCGCCCTCCAGCCCGGCTCCTCCATCATGCCAGGCAAGGTGAACCCCGTCATCTCGGAGGCGGTGATGATGGTGGCGGCGCAGGTGATGGGCAACGACGTGACCATCGGCATCGCGGGCAGTCGCGGCAACTTCCAACTGAACGTGATGCTGCCCATCATCGCGCACAACCTGCTGGAAAGCATCACCATCTTGGGCAATGCCAGCCGCGTTCTCGCGGACAAGGCGGTGGCGGGCTTCACCGTCAACCGCGAACGCATCGCCACGCTGGTGGACAAAAACCCCATCCTCGTCACGGCGCTGAACCCGGTCATCGGCTACGACCTGGGGGCCAGGATTGCCAAGCGTGCCTACGCCGAGGGCCGCACGCTGCGCGAGGTTGCCAAGGATATGGCTGACCTCACCGACGAGCAACTGGATCGCTACCTCAACCCCCGCCCCATGACCGAAGGGGGCATCGCGGAGTGATGCGGGATACGAGATGCGGGATATGAGATACGAGATGGACGTTGCTAGAGCTTTGTTCTGTGTGCAGTGCCTGCCGTTATCCCGCATCCTGCATCCCGCATCTCGTATCTCGTCATGAATCTCCTTCGCAGTGAAACGGGCAAAATCCTTGTCGAGTCGCATCGTGGGGCCGAGACAGTAGCGCCGCCAAACTCGTGGGCCGCGATTATGGCAGGCGCTGAGGCGG
This sequence comes from Ardenticatenaceae bacterium, assembly GCA_036386615.1. Lineage (GTDB taxonomy): Bacteria > Chloroflexota > Anaerolineae > Ardenticatenales > Ardenticatenaceae > DASVVH01. Next base: position 3,014 of record DASVVH010000228.1, on the reverse strand, counting down.
GCGCGGACCTCATCGAGGTGGATGTGCAACTCGCGGCGGACGGAGTGCCCGTCATCTACCACAACTACCGCCTGCCGGATGGTGCCTGGGTGCGCGCCACGCCCAGCGCGGCCCTTATTGGGATGGATGTGGGTGACGGGAAGCCACCGCCACTGCTCGGTGAGGTGCTGGAATGGCTGGCGGGCCAGTCCGTCGGCCTGACTCTCGACGTGAAGAACGGGTTTGGTATGGGCGTTGCTCCTTTTGCCCACGTGTTGCAGGAGATAGAGCAGGCAGGCGTCGCCGGAAAAATCATGCTTGCCGCGTGGGACCACATGGGGCTGCTGTGGGCAAAGCGGCACATGCCCGCCCTCACGGCACGCGCTCTGCTGCGGGGCAACCCCCTTGACCTCGTCGCTATCGCAGCCCGTGCCGAGGTAGATGCCGTCGCGCTCTCCTACGATCTGATTGACCAGTCCGACGTTGAGGCACTGCACGAGGTCGGTATCGCCGTAGTCCTGGCCGAGTTGTGGGAACCTAACTTCCGCTACGCCATAGACCTCGGCGTGGACGTGGTTTCCTGGGGCGACCCCGCCGAGGCAATCTTCGCCTTGCAAGCGCAGGGCACGCGTTAAGAGGCAATACTATGCCGTTCATTCCACAGTTGCACTTCGACAGCCCGCATTCATAATGGCTGCTTACGAGACGCACACTAACCTACCAATGACGGATGCCGTGGCCCGCGCCCGCGAGTTCTTTGAGATGAAACAGGGACTCGCGGTGAAACAGCGCTTCGGGCCGCGCATGGTGTGGGAAGGAGAGGCGGGAGACCGCATCGAGCTACGCGCCTTCCCCATCAAAGGAGGCGGCACGCGGCTCGAACTGGAGACCCTGCACAGCGACGAACTCGTCCTCACGTTCATCAAAGAGCTACCCCACCCTAGTCTCCTTGACGACCTCCGCAAGCGCTTTAGAGGATGAACCGGAGCAAGCGCACGACTCATCAACCATCGCCTCTATGAGGATGCACCACGTATGCAAGCGGAATCTGTTACGGTCTTTGCCCCTGCCAGCGTCGCCAATCTCGGCCCCGGCTTTGACGTGTTGGGCGTCGCTGTGGATGGCCTGGGCGACTGGGTTACTGCGCGTTTGAGCGAGGAGCCGGGCGTCATCATCGAAAATATTCAGGGGGACGAAGGGCGGCTCCCCAGGGATGCCACCCTGAACTCGGTTGGCATCGCCGCGCGGGAGGCGCTTCGCCTAACGGGCCACACGGATGTCGGTGTGGTGATCAACCTCCGCAAGGGGCTACCGCTCGGCAGTGGCCTTGGCTCCAGTGGGGCTTCGGCGGCGGCGGCGGTTTGGGCGGTCAATACGCTCTTCGGCCAACCCCTCACGCGGCAGGAAATCCTGCACGCGGGTCTCGTCGCGGAGGCGGGCGTGAGTGGCTGGCACGCCGACAACGTTGGCCCGTCGCTCTTCGGCGGCTTCATCCTCATCCGCGCCTATGACCCTCTGGACGTAATCGAACTGCCGACTCCCTACGGTCTCATCTTCGTGCTGGTGACGCCGGACTTCGAGTTGCCGACCCGACAATCGCGTGCCGCGCTCCCCGAAACGATTACTCTCAAGCAGCACGTCGCCAATAGTGGCAACCTTGCCGCGCTCATCGCCGCGTTCTTCGGCGGCTCACCCACACTGATAGGCCGCGCGATGCAGGATAACATCATCGAGCCTGCGCGTGCCCCACTCATCCCCGGCTTCAATCAGGTGAAGAGCGCGGCACTGGAAGCGGGCGCGCTGGCCTGCTCCATCTCCGGGGCAGGGCCGACCATCTACGCGCTGACGGACGACCCCAACGAGGCGAGCTACATTGGACGCGCCATGCAGCAAGCCTTCCAGACGCACGGGGGTCTGAGCAGTTCGGTCCACATCGCGCGGGTGGACGAGGAAGGTGCCCGCGTGGTGAGGTGACGACCGACGATTGACGACCGACGACTGACGACCGACGACCGACGACCGACAACGGCTTTAACGGCATAACGCAAAGACGCAAAGGCGCACCAACAGTAGGCGCTTTAGGCGAAGACGCAAAGGGATTGATGGGGAACGGCAATAGCAAGAGAAGGAAATATGTCTTTGTGTCCGTTCTTTGTGTTCTTTGTGTCTTTGTGGTGAAAATCCGTTAGCTGTTATCCCGTATCCCGCATCTCGCATTCCGTATCCCTCTCCATGCTGATTCTGCTGTACATCCTCGATTCGCTACGCCGTGATTTTCTGGGCTGCTACGGGGCCGAGGGGGCGCATACGCCGCGCCTGGATGAGTTCGCAGCGACGGCGACGCGCTTCACGCACGCCTACGCGGCGGCTCCCTGGTCAAAGCCGAGCGGAGCGGCCCTGTTCACGGGGCTACTGCCCCGCGCGCTCGGCCTCCGCGCGCTGCTGGGCAGGCTGCCTGCCGGAGTGCCGACGCTGGCGGAGCAGCTAGGGGCGGCTGGCTTCCAGACTGTCTCGGTCTCGGTCAACCCGTTCATCTCGCAGGATTTCGGGCTGATGCGCGGCTTCGAGAGGGTCGTGGAAGCGTTCAGGCCGGGCGTGCTGCCGGGTGAGACGTTCCACTTCCACGCCAACCACTTTCGCCGCGTAGCCGATAGCCTGTCGGTGGATGCCGCCTCGCTCGTGCTGGCGCGTTCGCCCGCGTTGCACGGTGCCCTGCTGGACGGGATGGATGCAGGTGGAGCGACACTGGCCTTGTGCTGGAGCATGGACACGCACGCGCCGTTCTTCGTGCGCGGCGAGCGGAGCCTGTTCGGGAACCCACTGGAACGGGTGATTCCCGCCGCCGACGCGGAGTGGCTGGCGGGCGGCCTGACGGTGCGGGACGTGGTGGCGCTGTACCGCGATATGATTGCCTATAACGATGCTTCGCTGGGCGACCTCTTCGCGGCGCTGCGGGGGCGGGGCCAGTGGGAGGAGGCGCTAGTCATCGTGGCGGGCGACCACGGTGAGGCGTTCGGCGAGCACGGGTTGATGGG
>DASVVH010000227.1:0-12811 GCA_036386615.1 Ardenticatenaceae bacterium | reverse complement strand
ACGTCATCTTATTGACCGTAAGGAGCGCCGCGACAAGAGCTACTTCCGCCTCGGTTGGGATTGGTGGCAGCACTGTTTACGCCTCGGTCTGCCCCTTCACCTCCAACCTCTCCCTTATTTTTCAAACTGATAGGTGGCTAGTTACGGCATAACGCAAAGGCGCAAAGACGCAAGAGCGCAAAGGGATTATTTGAAGAACGAAATGATGCTTTGTGGCCGTTCTCGCCTAAAGCGCCTACTGTTGGCTGTGTTCTCTGTGTCTTCGTGGTGAAAATCCGTTATCCGCTATCCTGCTATCCCGCATCTCACATCTCGTATCCCGCATCTCGTATCCCGCATCTCGCATCCCGTTTGACGCTTCCATGCGCGCCTGCCATAATCGCGCCAGGGCAATCAACGCAGGGGGCAGCAGGCATGGAGAAAGACTTTCATAGCTGGGAGCGGATTGACCAGTTGGTAACGGAGGGGTTACTCTCGCAGATTCGTTCCGAGGATTTCGATGTCGTGCTCGGCATCACGCGCGGGGGGATGATTCCGGCCTGCCTGGTCAGTGAGCAGTTGAACATCCGTAACGTGCTCACGGCGGCAGTCATGTTCTACACGGACGTGGAGGAGACGCTGAAGGAGCCTATCTTCCTTCAATTCCCGTCGGACCCGCTCATAGTGGGCAAGAAGGTGCTCATCGTGGATGACGTTTGGGATAGCGGCAGGACTGCCTACGCTGTGCGGGAGCGCGTGCGGCGGGCGGGCGGCAGGCCGAAAGTCGCCGTCATTCACTACAAACCGGAGCGCTCGAACTTTCCGAATGACGCACCGGATTTCTACGCGGTAGAAACGGACGCCTGGGTCGTCTACCCCTGGGATCCTGACCGCCAACGGCTCCTCGCCGAGGCCGGAATGGCGGCGGACCACTCCTGAATGAAAGCAACCGATGGGCGGGTAGGAAAGTTCCTATCCGCCTCTTCATTATGTGTGCCCTCGCTGTCGTTTGGGGGTGCTATAGTGGTGAACAGGCCCGATCAAAGAGGTACTAGAAGGCGAGAAACCAGTGAGTGAGAACGTGGTGGTTTTCGACCTGGAGACGCAACACGATTTCGCGTCCGTCGGCGGCTTTCAGTTCGCGGAGAAGCTAGGAGTCTCCGTCGGAGTGGCCTATCACGTCGGCGAGCGGCGGTTCCGCCACTTCGAGGAGCCACAGATGAGCGAGCTAGTATCGCTGCTTCAGAGCGCCTCACGGGTCGTAGGGTTCAACATCCGCCGCTTCGATTTACGGGTGCTTTCCGCCTACACCGACGCCGACCTCTTCGGCCTGCCCTGCTGCGACCTCTTGGAAGACATCGAGCGCCACCTGGGGCACCGTGTTCGCCTGGACTCGCTCGTCCAGCAGACGCTGGGCATCAAGAAGAGCGCGGACGGTAGCACCGCGCTCAAATGGTGGCGCGAGGGGCGGCTGGACCTGATTCGTGACTACTGCCAGCAGGACGTGGAGATGACGCGCAGGCTCTGGGAGTATGGGCGGGCGCACGGTCACGTCTGGTATTGGGACCGCGCCCGCAAGCAGCGCCGCCCGACGCCCGTTCGATGGTGAGAAAGTCCGGCCAATTATGCTATAATGCCGCTCAAGGGTACTTGGCTGCAATTTTCCTGACGGTAGTCGAATTGCGGAGCGTCGCCTGCATGCCAAGCGTCTTTTCGAGGAGCGCTCCCGAAAACGAGGATTCGCTCATCTTCTTTCGGCAGAGCCAGTAGCCCTCGCGGCCACTGACGTGGAACTCGTCCACCTCATTTGCGAACGACAGCAGCTTTTGTTTCGCTTCGTCGCCCGGTGGGGCTGCCAGGAAGGCGATGTACAGAGCGTGGCCTTCCGAGTCATCAAAGGGTTGATAGCGGGCAATCTCCGCGACTTCCGAGGTCGTTCTGATAAAGGTAGCCACCTCGTAGCCAAGGACCGCTCGTAGCGAATCTTCTATCTTCCGTTCGAGCGCCTTTGTATCAGTGAGGGTTGCATCGAATATCACATTGCCGCTTGCGATGAACGTCTCGACGTTGGAGAACTCCATAGCTTCAAAGAGGCGGCGCAGAGGTTCCATTTTGACGGTGTGACCACCGACGTTGATAGCTCGTAAGAACGCGACGTATCTAGGCATGACAATACTCCTGGCCTCTGAGAACATGGCCTCGCTATAGGTAGGGAGTCAGTCTACTACACAACTACGACCAGGCACCACTCCCGCATCGAGGAGTACAGAGAAGATGGCCGACACGACGATTACCGTTCCCCAGGAGACGACCAAAGTTGCCCGCGAGAAGCTGGCCTGGGCCATCTTGCTGGCCTCCTTTGCCGTCTTTCTCTTCTTTGCCATCTCCATCCCGCTCGGCATTCGCTGGTACATCCAGCAGGCAAGCGTCCCGCAGTTCGCGGCGGCGCAGAGCACGGGCAGTGTGACCCCGGTTCTGATTCAGTTGCCGGACGCGTCTGACCCGGTCGCGCTGGACGTGGGCCGCGTCAAGCAGGACGTGGTGGAGGGCAGCGTCATCCGCACGGACAGAACCTCGCAGATGCAGCTTGATTTCTTCGACCGCTCGACCCTTACTATCTTCCCCAACAGCGAAGTGACGTTGAGCCAGATGCGCCGCCCGCGCTTTGGGCAGAGTAACCAGGCGAGCCGCATTATCGTCGAGGTCCATAGTGGGCGCGTGCGCGCGCAGGTCAGCCCCTCGACCAGACCCGAAATGCACTTTGAACTCCAGACGCCGCAGGCCCCCGCGCCCAACGGCGGCATTGAACTACAGGCAGGCTCCTACGCCATCGAGACCTCCAACGAGGTCACGCACGTCTCGGTGCGGCTCGGTGAGGCGAGCGTGAGTGGGCAAACGGGGCAGGCGATAGTGCTCCAGCCAAACGAGCGCGCGGAAATTCCGTTGGGTGAGGCGGCGGCTGGCCCGCTCCCCGCCAAGCGCAACCTCCTCGTCAACAGCGATTTTCAGGTGCCACTGGTGGCCGCGCCCATATCTCAGGGCGACCTGACCGCCGAGTGGGCGGTCGTCAGCGACCAGGGGGGCGACGGAGGCACAGTTGATGGCACAGTGGACATCGTGACGACGGGCGCGAGCCGCGCGATACGCTTCCTCCGGCAGGGCAGCAACAACAATCACGGCGAGACGGGCGTGGTGCAGCTAGTCAACAAGCACGTTGACGATTACCTCTCTCTGAACCTGAGCCTCTACGTCGAGATTGCCAGCCAGTCGTTGAGTGGCGGCGGCGAGCAGAGTTCCGAGTTTCCCCTCATCGCGCGCGTGGATTACACCGACCGGAGCGGCGGGCAGCGCCACTGGACACAGGGCTTCTTCTGCCAGAACCCGGCCCAGTTCAACATTATGAACGGCATGTCCATCCCGTGCAATGCCCCCGTCCCCTATGAGGTAGACCTGAAAGAGGTCTTATACCAGCCCCTGCGGATTGACAGCATCAAAATCTACGCCAGTGGCTGGGATTGGGACGTGTACGTCAGCCAGGTCGAACTCATCGCAGAGTAGGCACCACACCACGAGAGATACCAGATGAGTTCCGACCAGCGCGAGGGAGCCGCGCTCGTGCTACTTGCGGCGGCGGGCTACGCCTGCCTTCCCATCCTCGCCAAGTGGGCCTATGCCGCCGGGCTGGCCCCCCTTGACGTGGTAACGTGGCGCTTCATCCTCGCCACGCCGCTCATCTGGCTGGTGCTTCTGGCGGGCCGTGTGCCGCTCCGCGCCCCTCGGCTCCTCAGAGGTCGGCTGCTGGCGGTGGGCCTGCTATTCGGCATTCTCGCCTCCACCGGGTTCTTCGCCCTCGCGCGCATTCCCTCCAGCACCTACACGGTGCTGGTCTACACCTACCCCGCGATGGTCGCTATCCTCGCGCACCTGCTCGGCGAGCGGCTTGAACGGTGGGGCTGGGCCGCGCTCCTCATGACGCTGGTGGGCGTGACACTGACCGTTCCGGCTCTGGGAGTCGGGTTGGGCCAGACGGACGCGCTGGGCCTCGGCCTCGCCCTGCTCAACGCCGCCCTCTACGCGCTCTACATCGTCATCAGCAGCCACCTGCTGCGCGGCCATCGTGCCCTGGCCGAGGCGAGTGCCTGGTCCATCACGGGGTCACTGCTGCTATTCGCGGTGGTAGCAGTGGCGCGCGGCCTCCAGTGGCCCGTTGGTGGCGCGGCATTGGGGAGCGTCTTCGGCCTCGCCATTCTCAGCACCGCCATTCCCATCTTCGCCTTCTACGCCGGGATGGCGCGGCTCGGCGCGCCGCGCGCCTCCATTCTCAGCACCGTCGAGCCGCTTTTTACCCTGCTCCTCGCGGCGGGGCTGCTGCATGAGACGATGACGCCACGACAATGGTTGGGCGGGCTGCTCATCCTGGTGAGCGTCGTGCTGCTTCAGCTTCGGCGCGGCCCGGCTGCCTCACTCGTCCAGCGCGAAATCCCCGACGAGCGGGAGATGGTCACTCCCGGCCCCACTGTCGAGGACGCGCACCTCAAGCGCGGTTAGCGGCCCCTTCGTCCACAGATAATCAATCCGCAGGAACGGTGGCACACCGGGCAGTGCCGTCCCCGGCGCGGGGAAGGTGAAGCCCGGCCCGAATGCCGCCGTGCGCCACACGTCATCCAACTCCCGGTTCAACAGCGCATACGTTCGGTTTGTGGGTGAGGCGTTCAGGTCGCCCGCCACGAGCACGGGGCCTTCCAGCCCCGCGACGGTGGCCCCTAGCTGCTCCGCCTGCTCGTGCTGGCGTATCAGGTTCCGCGCGAAGATGGTCCGGTCCAGCGTGCCGATGGGCCAGAGATGGAGATTCCAGAAATGGACTGCGCGCCCGCCAACGTCCAATTGCGCGTACTGCGCCCAATTCTCCCAGTCGTAGAGCGTGAGGGTCGTGCTGCTGGCAATGGGGTAGCGGCTCCAGATACCCATGCCGCGCGGGTCGCTCCAGGGGTGGAGCAGTTGATAGGGGTAATCCGCCCCCACGCGGGCGCTAATCTCGGCAGCCATCTCGTGCGACAACTCCTGCACGGCGATAACGTCAGGCTGCTGCTCCCGAATCATCGCCTCCACCGCGTCGTAGGCGACGTTCGAGATGAGCGCGTTGTAGGTCAGCACGCGCAGGCGCGGCGCGTCGGCGGGCACAGCAGGCGATAGGCCCAGCGTGAAATCGGGGCCGACGAGCAGGAGCGCTGCAAGCAGAATCAGCACCGCCATGATGCTCGCCTGCCGCGCGCGAACCAGCAGCGCCACAGGCAGCAGCACCAGCAGGGGCGCGAACCACCAGACGCCGACGGCATTCAGCGCGCCCACGAGCGGCCACGCCTCCCCCTTCCACAGCCGGAAAAAGAGCCACGCCGCGACGGGCGCGCTGTACAGAACAGCCAGCACCGTCACCGCGCTCTTCGTGATGCGGAGCAGCATCAACTTACCGCGAGCGTGACGAGCAGGGGGCAGTGGTCCGAGCCGGTGCGCTCCGTCAGAATCTCCATCGCCCGCGCCGTCATCTTCCCATTGTGGAAGCAGTAATCCAGCCGCAGCAGGCGCGGCGTCCAGGGTACATAGTTAGAGGGGAAGCCGCGCGAGGGCCACGTCCAGCGCCGCCCGTGACCCACCTCCGTCCAGGCATCTTCCAGACGCTCACAGGCCACGCGGTAGGCGTCATTGCTATCCGCGAAGTTGTGGTCGCCCACGACGCAGGCGGGCAACTCGCGCCGCTCCATCTCTGCCTGAAGCACCCGTACCTGCTCCTCCCGCGCGCGGAAGCCCCACGTCATCCCCTTCCGCAGCGTAGATTTCGCCGTCGGCGGCGCGAGATGGACGTTGTAAATCTCCACCTCCTGCCCGCCCGCTAACGTGCAGCGTACACGGTGCCCCCAGGGTTCCACGCCCGGCGTCTCCCAGTAACCCATCTCCTCCAATGGGAAGCGGCTCAGAACACCCAGCCCATAAGAATCCGGGCGGGGCCGCCACGCGCGGTGCGGGTACTCGTCGCTAAGGGCCGCCACAAGCTCCTCGGCCAGCGTGGGCGTCAGTTCCTGAAAACAGACCACGTCCGGCTGGTGCTGGCGGATGAGGCCGATGTGCGCCGACGCCGAGCGCGACTTCTTCAGCAAGTTGGCATTGAACAGGGTAAACGTGCTGTCGCCGCCCGGAATCTTCGCCGTCCCATCCCTGCTTTGGGTAGGAAAAGGCCGCAGAAGGGAGAAGAAAGGGAGCCGCGCGCGGTACGTGGCCCCCACCGCCAGCAGCCCGAACGCCGCCGCGCTCTGCGCCCACCGGCGGCGCAGCAGCCCCACGATGCCCAGCCCCTGCAACAGGGCAATCCCCCACTCTGCCCAGGCATTCACCATCCCCAGCCAGCCCCAACGGTCGCCCAGCCGCCGCCACAGCAGCAGCCACGCGCCCGCGCCAGCCGTCACCATCCACAGTACATAGTCCACGTTTCACCCTCACAAAAAGCGTAAAGCGCCAGTTCTACTCGCGCTTTACGCCTTGCAACAACAGTGCCTCAGCCAGTCGGACGCCAGAGACGCTCCGGCGGTAGCTCAAATGGCATGGTCAACTCGACAGCACCGGAATATCGCCGAGGCCAATCAACCCTTCCTGCCGCCGCGTCAGGTTCAGCACGCTCACCCTCGCCGCCACCTGCCGCGCCAGTTCCCGGAAGGTCTGCGCCGCCGGGCTGTCCGGCTCCGCCACGACGAGCGGCCTGCCCCGGTCTCCGCCTGCCGCGATGCGCGGGTCAATCGGCACCTCGCCAAGGAACGGCACGCCCATCTCGGCGGCGTACCGCTTGCCGCCGCCATGACCGAAAATCTCGTACCGCTTGCCCGTGTCCGGCGCGATGAAGTAGCTCATGTTCTCCACAATGCCCAGAATCGGCACCTCGAACTGCTTGAAGAGCGCCAGCCCCTTGCGCGCGTCCGCCAGCGCCACGTCCTGCGGCGTCGTCACGATGACGCCGCCCGTCACGGGCCACTCCTGCGCCAGCGACATCTGCACGTCCCCCGTTCCCGGCGGCATATCCACTACGAGGTAGTCCAGTTCGCCCCACTCCACATCGTTGAAGAACTGGCGCAGCGCGTGGTGCAGCATCGGCCCACGCCAGGGCGCGGGCTGGTCCGGCTTCAGGATGAACCCGATGCTCACCAGCCTCACTCCATGCGCCTCCGTCGGCATGATGCGCTCGTTCAGCGGCGGCGGCATCTGCCGCACCCCCATCATCATGGGGATGTTGGGGCCGTAAAAGTCGGCGTCCAGCAGCCCGACGCGCGCCCCCTCCTGCGCCAGCGCGATAGCGAGGTTCGTGCTGACGGTGCTCTTGCCCACGCCCCCCTTGCCGGAGGCGACGGCGATGATGTTGCCCACCGAGAGCCGCGACTGGTCACTGACACGCCTGTCGCGCGGCACGTTGGCCGTCCAGTTGATAGTCACATTCCCCACGCCCGGAAGCTTCGAGAGGGCGGCGCGGCTCTCGCGCTCGATTTGCTCCCGCATGGGAGCGCCGGGCGAGTTCAACACGACGGTGAAGGCCACTCTATCCCCTTCGACCTTCACGTCCCGAATCATGTTCAGCGATACGAGGTCGCGGCGCAGTTCCGGCTCGATGACGGTAGCCAGAGCGTCCCTCACCTGCTGCTCGGTCACGCCCGCGCCTGTGCCTTTTGGTTTCCTGAAAAAGTCGAACATCACATTCCTTTCCGCGCCTCTTGATACAGAGACTCTTGCTTCCAATTGTGAATATTATAACGTATGGAGGAGGCGGAACAAAGGAACTGGAGCACGTTACAGGGGCCGAGGCCAGTATAGGCCAGTAACGGCCAGTATGAAACCGCACATCACTGGCCGACTTAGAAGACATCTATATAGCTGTTATAGAAGAAAGTTACTTTGCGGTGACAACATGGTGCTCTTTGGCTCCCTACGTTTCCCTCTCTGCCAATGTGGATAATACCAATCCATTGTAAAAGAGGCGCGGATTGGTTGGGGTGCCGCCAAGGGTTGCGCTCCGCTCCATCCTCGGCTATTCACCCCAAGCGGTCTGAGCACCGCTTGGGGACCCCGTATGCTTTCGCCACTCCCCTCCGGGGAGTTCATGCCCCTCTGACCTCCCATTTTGTGCCACCTCTTTGTTCAATTGGTATAACAAGCTCATCGAAGCCGTGAAGCCTGTCCTACGGACCCGCGAGATTGCATTTTACATTTCCTCCAGAAGGTATTGACACGCGGCGATATTCATGTTAATATAATTAACATGAAAGAGGTGGATGGAACCGACGCGAAACGACCGTACCGGATGCAGGCCCGCGCTCAGGCCGCGCAGGAAACGGGCCGACGCATCCTGCAAGCCATGACCGAACTGTACATGGAACGGTGGCTCGATCAGTTCTCGCTGGAGGACGTGGCAAGGCGCGCCGATGTCACTGTCCAGACGGTGCTCCGCCGTTTTGGCAGCAAGGAAGAGCTTCTCGCCGCCGTTGGTGCCGAGCTTGAGCAGCATGTCAGCCAGCAGCGCGGCGAGGCACCCATCGGGGACATCAAGGGTGTGGTCCGTAACCTGTTCGACCACTATGAAGAAGTCGGGGAACTGGTACTGCGCTCGCTCGCCCAGGAGGGGATGCATCCATCGCTCCAGGTGCTGATGGATCGCGGGCGGAGGGTCCACTACGAGTGGGTGGAGCGGGTATTCGCCCCCTGGCTTGCAGGCGCGGCGGGCCAGGAGCGCGAGCGGCTGCGAGCACAGTTAATCACGCTCACAGATATTTACGTTTGGAAGCTCCTGCGCCGCGATTTAGGGCTGGACCGTCACCAGGCGGAGTCGGCGCTCCGCGAGATGCTCGGCGCGCTCTACGCGGCAATGGGCGAGAGTCAACCGCAAGGAGGAACTGATGGTCACGACTGATGCTATCCAACCCAGGCGCTTCCTCTCCGTACTCTGGGACGGCGGCGGAAATGTCCCGCCCCAGCTTGCCGTCATGCGTCGCCTCGTGGCGCGGGGCCACGAGGTGCGGGTGCTGGCACCGCGAGTGCTGGAAGAACGAATCGTCGCGGCAGGCTGCCAGTTCGTCCCCTACAGTCGGGCACCGGAGCATGAGAGCGCCTCGCCGGAGCACGACCTGCTCAGGGATTGGACGGCCCGCACGCCGCTTGGGGCAGCGGCATCTGTACGCGACCAGGTGATGGCAGGTCCAGCTCTGACCTTCGCGCAGGACGTGCTGGCCGTGTTGGAGGATTATCCCGCCGATGTTGTGGTGCCGGACTACCTGCTGCTGGGAGCCTACCTAGGTGCCGAGCGCGCCTCGCTTCCGACGGCGGCCCTCATCCACCACATCTACCCTTTCCCCGACCCTGCTCTCCCGCCGTTCGGATTCGGCTTCCAACCCGCGAGCAATGCACCTGGATACCTGCGCGATGCAGTCATGCGACGGCTGTTTCGCAGCTTCTACGAGGCGGCTCGCCCACCGCTCAACGAGGCGCGCAACGCGCTTGGCCTGGCCCCGCTCTCCTCGGTATTCGACCTTTTCGCCCGGCTGGACCGGGCACTGGTCCTGACCAGCGCCGCCTTCGACTTCCCCTCGGCGGCACTCCCCGGAAACGTTAGATACGTTGGCCCGCAACTCGACGCGCCGCCAGCGACGACGGCCTGGGAGGGGCTGTGGGACGCCGCAGACGGTCGGCCTTTTGTAGTCGTCAGCCTCAGCACCACCTTCCAACGGCAGGAGGATGTCATTCATCGCCTGATTAGCGCGCTCGGCACGTTGCCCATCCGGGCGCTCGTGACGGTGGGTCCGGCGCTCGATATCCAGTCGTACCAGACACCCTCGAACGTCGTGGTGCGCTCCTACGTTCCGCACCAGGAGGTCTTCCCGCAAGCGGACCTCGTGATTACTCATGGTGGACACGGAACGGTGATGAGGGCGCTGGCGTGCGGTGTTCCGGTGCTGTGCCTGCCGATGGGCCGCGACCAAGCCGACGTTGCCGCGCGGGTGGTCTGGCGGGGAGCGGGCCTCAGCATGTCAAGCGGCTCCAGGCCCGACGCGCTCCGCGCGGCGGTGGCACGCATGCTCGACGAGCCGCGCTTTCGGGATGGAGCGCGACGGATTGCGGAAGCGATGGCGCGCGAGGATGGGGCATTACTTGCTGTCAGGGAATTGGAGGCACTTCCGGCAAGGCTGCCGGACGGCCTCCAACTTGTCTCGTGAGATTCAGACGCGGGCTATCACGGCAGCGCCTCTTGGGGCCACGAATTCTTCACCATGCTCCTTGCCCCTCTCCGCCAATATGCGTAACCATATCTGAGCAGGTTACTACGCGCCCACACGCGCTTCCCCTGATGTTTCCTAGCGGGCAGTTTGCTATGCTCTCATTACGTCGAATCTGCATCGAACCGATAGAGATGGAGCACCCCAGTGAAGCTGCACCGAGCCATTCCTTTATTATGTCTACTCATCATCCTGGCACTCGCGGCCTGTAACTCGACTCCGCCCGTCGAGACCATGCCTGACCCAACCAGCACGCCACTCACGGCCACGCCGCCGAACGATGCCTCTCCCACCACGCCCTCTGAGACTCAGGAAGGCACCGAGTACGTCAACCCTGTTCTCGGCCTTCGCATGACCATCCCCGAAGGGCTACGCGTCGTCGAGCCGGAATTCCTCTTCCCCGACACTCACGGCTTCACCCTCGTGGACGAGCAGGGCGGCCTCGTGCTGAAGGTGGATTGGCTGCGAACCGCCCCCGACCTGGACGTGGGGCAGGCGGCGCAACGGCTGATCGACCAGTATCCGGGCGCTAACATCCGCATCGAACGAACGGCAGTGCTCGAAACGCCCACCGCGCTTCTCTTCCCGGTGCCGGGCCAGACCGAGAACACCTACCTCTACACCACCGCCAATGACCGCCTCTTCCAGATAATCTACGGGCGCGGGATGTTGGATGAGCAGGGCGTGGCCCTCCTCGAAAGCCTCCAGTTCGAGCCTCCGACGCAACCCCTGGACTCTTTAGGGCTGCCCACCGCCGAGCCTTCCACACCCACTGAGGAGCCGCCCGCGGCAACGCAGCCCGTAGAGGCGACGAGTACCGCCATGCCCGACGCCACCGCTCCCGCCACCCCCGCCACCTCCATTCCCAACGGCTGGGTCGCCCACGAGCTTGCGGACGTGGGCACGCGCGTCGCCATTCCTGCGGAATGGACCCTTGGGCGGCAGCCCGGCCTCTATCTGCTCGGAACTGGAGAAGGCTTCGCAGAGCAATGGTTTCATATCAGCTTCCGCAACGACGCACCGTCGGAAATTGCGGACCTTACTGAATTCCTCACAGAGGCTTGGGAGGAACAGGGCGCGACGGACATCACTATCAGCTCAATCTCGATAGGTGGGCAAGAGGGCATCGTTCTGGAAGGCGTACCGAATATGTGCCGCGAGATTTACGTTCCCGTCGCGGGGTTCGTTCACCAGATTAGCGTCACCCCCCTCGCGTGTCAGGGGGCCAGCGACCTCAACCCCGTCGCCCAACTCGTTCTCGACAACATCTCCTTCTTCCCGCCCACTCCCTGACCACCTCATGCGGACCCGACCCCTCCGCCTTGGCTCAAGGTGGAGGGGTGCGCTCTGGCTTTCCAGCTACCCCCCTTGCCCCCATCTCTGTTGGCCGCTGACCCTCATATGACATGCATATTTTCAATGCCAATAAATGTACATACGTTTATGGTCAACCTCCCTCGCCCGCCCTCTGCCACCGCAACCAATACGATTCAAATGTGGGGAATGTGGGGGAGTCTATCCCTTTGCGGCCTTGCTCCTTCGCCTAAAGCGCCTACTGTTGGTGCGTTATGCCGTTCATCCGTTGCCGTTAGCGGTCGTCGGTGGTCGCTCCTCACCTTTTCATCTTAACGTTGCATCCATTCACCGGGCCTTCCGTCAACCGCCCGCCCCGACTATAATCGCCTGCAACAGTCGCCCGTTCCGCGAACGCTTCCCGGAAAACAAAGATGACCCTGCGCTTCGAGCAGATTATTCACGACATTGAGCGGATGAGCACCGTCGTCAACGCGAGCGACCGCCGTCTCTGGCTGCAACAGGCCCGGCAACTCCTTCGCAGCCACGACCGCGCGCGCCTCGTCGAGAAGCTCGGCCAGAACCGGGAGGCGCGGCTCGCGCTGCTGGCCTCACAGCCCCTTGGCGAGCTAGACGAGCGCACCCCCGCGCCGCGCGCGCTCCATGACTACACAGTTGTCGCCGCCGACGGCTCGAACATCGCGCCGGACCGCGACAGCCCGTTCCGCTACTACCTGCTCAACACGGGCCTCGTTCGCCTCTGCTACGGCGACAGCCCCACCGCCTCGATTGAATCCGAGGCGCGGCTCTTCTACAGGTCCGAAGACCTCTATTGGGACGACAAGCGGCAGCGCCCGGTGGATGGCAACCGCCTCGCCCTGCTCATGCGCGTCGAGGAGATAGTCGCCTTACCCAAACTCGTGGACCAGACCAGTGACGCCTGTGTCGCTGTCGTGGACGGGCAACTCATCATGTGGGGCCTTCAGAACGAGCACCACTCCGACAAGGATAGGCTTCTCGGCGCGATACTGGATGCCTTTGAGCAGCTTAGGGAACGGCGCGTTCCGGTCGTCGGCTACATCTCGAACACCGAGAGCTTCGAGTTGGTCAGCGCCCTCAAGATTTATCTCTGCCCCACCTCGCCCGGCACTTGTCGCCAGTGCCACGCGCGAGGCCCTGCGGAGGTCCAGTTGTGCTATCATCTCAACGACTTCCGCGACCCCGCCCTCCTCTTCGAC
>DASVVH010000226.1:0-4125 GCA_036386615.1 Ardenticatenaceae bacterium | reverse complement strand
TAGAGGTTGGACAAACAGAAGGCGCGGGCGTGCAGCCTGAATGCCGTTGCTTTCGTCCTTCGTCTTTCGTCCATTCCGCATTCCGCGTTCCAACTTCCGCGTTCCATTATTGCCCTGATCCATCCTGCCCTGGCTCTGCGTATATCTCTGCGGGAGCGCCTCCACGAGAGGCGGCCATTGGCCCATCCACGCCCACATCGCGCCCTCGACCTCTGCCGTCACTCGTAGTCGGTAGTCTCTCGACACCTCTCGGCCACGTTAGGAAAGGAGAATCCTGTATGATGGATACCAAGCCCTCGGTGCTCCATCGCGTACCACGTTCCCGCTGGTCTCTGGCGTTGCTCGTCTTTCTGACGGCCATCGCGGCAGCCCTCCCCCTCATCCTCCCGGCTGCGGCGGCCCCCGCCGCTCACGCCCACTCGCAACCGTTGAGCGACACAGCCGCCGTCCAGGCTCCCGCTTCCGTCGCGGGCAGTAGTGTCATGCTCTTCCAAGCCAACCTTTCCGGCGCGGCGGAGGCCCCGCCAGCCGGACCCCTCACCGACACGCAGGCGTCCGGCTGGGCGCTCATGGCCCTCAATACCGAGGGTATGACCCCCACGCTCTACTACCGCGTCATGGTCAACGACATTGACAATATCACGATGGCGCACATCCATGAAGCGCCCGTTGGCGTGAGCGGCGGCGTTCGCCACTGGCTCTATGATGGCTCCGTCCCCTTCGACCCGCAGAACCCCGTGAGCGGCACCGTCGAGTTGAGCGACGAGGATGTCTCCAAGCTGATGGCGGGCGTCTTCTACGTCAACGTCCACACCGAGGAACACCCCGGCGGCGAGATTCGCGGCCAACTCGAACCCTGGACGCCGCCCACCTCCTTCCACGCCCTGCTGCTGGGCCGCAACGAGGTACCCGCCCGCGAGACCGACGCGGAAGGCGTCGCCATGTTCACCCTCAACGGCGACAGCCTGGACTACGAAATCCACGTCCGCGACATCATGAGCATCACCATGTCGCACATTCACCGGGGCTGGCCCAACCAGAACGGCGGGGTCATTCACTGGCTCTGGGGCGAGCAGGGCGAGACGCGCCCCTTTGGCCCCGGCAACCCCATCAGCGGCACCATCACGGGGCTGACGGCGCAGGATATGGTAGACCTGCTCACGGGCTACTACTACGTCAACGTCCACACCGACCGCTACCCGCCGGGCGAGATTCGCGGCCAGATTGGCGGCGCGCATGCCTTTGAGGCCGTCCTGAGCGGCGACAACGAGGTTCCGCCCGTTGGCCCCGTGGACACTCCCGCCTCCGGGCGCGCCGTCCTCGTCCTGAGTGCCGACACGAGCACCCTCCATTACCGCATCACAGTGGACGACATCATGAGCATCACGATGTCCCACATTCACCGCGCCCCGCCTGACGAGAACGGCCCCGTCGTTCACTGGCTCTACGATGGCTCCGTTCCCTTCGACCCGGCTCATCCTGTGAGCGGCACTATCCCGTTCAGCCCCACCAGCGTCCTCGACATGATTGAAGGCACCTACTACGTCAACGTCCACACGGAGGACCATCCCGGCGGAGAGATTCGGGGCCAGATCTCCGACTTTGCGCCACCGGAGACCCTCACAGTTCCGCTCTCCGGCCAGCAGGAAGTGCCGGAGAGCGAGACCGACGCTTCCGGCGTTGCCAAATTGACGCTCGACCCGCTCATCAACCGTCTCTTCTATCAGGTGGAAGTCAGCGACATTATGAGCATCACCATGTCGCACTTCCACGAGGGGATGGCGGGCACAAACGGACCCGTGCGCCACTGGCTCTTCCCGCACGCCACTGACAGGCCGGGCACCATTGACAACAACGCCTTCGCGCCCGGCGAACCCATCGGCGGCGGCATCTACCTCGACGGGGATAGCCTGCTCGACCTGCTCACCAACTTTTACTACGTCAACGTTCACACCGAGCGCTACCCGCCCGGTGAGCTTCGCGGGCAGGTCGTGCTGGACCCATCCGTGCCTACCGCCATCAGCCTGCAAACCATCGGCGCGGTGCCTGCCGTGCCCGTCCTCCCGCTAACCCTAGCGGCGCTTGGCCTGACCGCCCTCGCCGGGGCCGGGCTGGCGCTGGCCCGGCGGCGACGCTAACCCACCTTCAACATCACCAGCCTTCGCGTAAATCAAAATGGCGACCCAACTGGGTCGCCGTTTTGGTTTCTAGACGGAAGCATCAACAGAATTAATATCCTGCTGCTCTCATCGCCTCCTGCAACTTTTCATCCAGTTCCAACAAGGCTCCCTGAACGGCTCCCTCAGCAGCCAAGCGCAGGATAATCTCAGCGCTGATCGTCGTTGTTGGGAGCAGTTCGCCAATGCGAGCAGGGATGACCTCCCTGGTTACTGTCTCGTAAAGCACAATCCTGTCCTCACGAGCCGCATTACGAGGCACAAACAGCGTGTATAAACGTTCAACCTTAACCCCGCTCCCTGTAGCTGGTACTCGTGATGTAAATGACACCCGCAACCGCCGCTGCGGTGGGGCAACAGGCCGCCGCATCTCCTGTAGTTCACGTGGAGGGTCCATAGCTTTCTGCTCTTGTCGCATGTTGAAGGTAATAGGCGCGCCTACCAAATCAGACTTTGCGCGGTGGTTCAGTTCTTCCTCAAACTTTTGGAAGAGGCTGTTCCCAGCCGCATCCACTTCCTGATGCGTATACCCCGCTCTGGTCACATAGCGCTGCTTGATGGTCTCGACAATGCTTCTGCTGGATGGGGCAGCTGTCGTTCGGAAACTGACCTGCAAAAAGTCCAGCACGTCATAGACTCGTTCAAGCACGAAATCTACAAAGGGTTGGTAGTTTCCCCTGTCCGCCTCTGCCAGAGCGGCAAAGTATATACCCCGCTGATCATTGGTGATGAGCAAGGGAACACCGAGGTCACGGTCACGCATGGTAAAAACGGATGCGAGTGCCCGCGCCACCCGTCCGTTGCCGTCTATGAACGGGTGAATAGCCGTTAGTACATAATGGGCGTAAGCTGCTTGAACAACGCAATGTGCCTCATCAAATGCCTGGGTTCGTATCTCTTCGACAAAGCGATGCATTTCTGGCGCGACCATCTCGACGGGTGCATAGGAGTGGATGGTGCCCTGCTGGGTCCAGACGTGGTTAGGCTGCCTCTTGTACTGCCCTAATGGAAGTTCCTGTTCCTGCACCCCTGCGGAGGTAAGAACCTTGTACGTCTTTTGAGCGCGTGCCAAGACGGTATGGAGTTCTCGTATCCAGGCTTCAGCAAGAGGCTGTTGTTGCGTGACGAAATCAAGGATGAGGTCGTAAGCGTCCAGTTGAGCTTTGATGAGATCGCGAGTTTTGGGGTCACGCGCGTTAAGCGCCGCGTCAAAGACGGCAACCTCCTTAAAAGCAGTAATAGTGAACCCTCGGTCATGCTCGTACAACCCTTCAATTGCTCCAGTCTCAATGGCAGCCGCACGGCGCACTCTCTGAAGTGCTTCCTGCAAGCGCTCTGGCTCTGACGCAACACTCTCCCGTACTTTCTCGAATCGCTCGATCCGCGCTTCCCAGCGTTCTCTATCAATCGAGGTTTGGGCGGTCCACTCTACAAACGATGGGAACGGTTCATAGCTCCGGTCCGCGCTGCGAACCAAGTCCTTCGCCTCAACAATCGGAGCGGCCTCGTCTAAAAGGTCTCGGTTGATGTCCATCTGCTCCCTCCCCTACAATGCAGTGACTGTAATATTGAAGCTGGATGCTCAATATGGTACTCCACACTTTACGAAAAAGCGACGCGATATACCACGTCGCTTTTTCGTAGCTCAACTGTGTCGTCCATCCGCTACTTCCGCAACGCCAACTCTACCTCGCGGCCATCCACCTCCACCGTCGCCCGCCTCGTCACGTCCTGCGGCGCAACTGTCGTGTGAAGCGCCGTCGCGAGCGTCTCAGCCTTCAGGTAGTCGGCCCACTGGTCGAGCACGCCGTTCACGTCCCCAGTAACCCACACCTCGATACGGTCCGTCAGGTTCAGGTCCGCGTCCTTGCGTAGCTGGTTCAACTGCCGCGCCAACTCGCGCGCCGACCCCTCCTGCTTCAGTTCCCCCGTTACCTCCGTTGTGATG
>DASVVH010000225.1:0-3874 GCA_036386615.1 Ardenticatenaceae bacterium | reverse complement strand
TATTCATCCGGCACCTGGTTTACCGTATCACAGGTAATCTCGTGGCAGAATTTATTCGCCTCCTCCGGGTCGCTCTCTGTGCATAAAGATTCGCCTTCACCCCAGCTTCGGCTGGTCGTTAGCTCCCACGCTCCGTTGCGCCTGCTGGCCTCATAGTATGCAAACGAATCAGGCTCACAGTCGCGCCAGGGTGCCCAAGGGAGGAATTGCTCGCCGGGAGTGCAGGGGGCGTTCTCGGCATCGCACGGAATCGCCACACGATAGGTGGAGGTGCATAAAGGCCGAACGGTACCCTTCCACTCGTAGCCATTCGCTACGTCTGCCGCGCTCAGTACTTCAGGCGATGGCTGGTAGGCGAACTCACCCTGAAACTGCCAGAAACTCAGTTGGTAGGTCCATTCCAGCAGGAGATACGTAGACCCTTCGCACTTCACTGCATCGCGCTCAAAGTCAGCACGAACAACACGGATGGCCTCGGCATCCAGTGAGTCCACAGGCGGGCCACCAGTATGGGTCTCACTTCCAGGTGCCACGTTCGCGGTAGGGTTAGCGGAACAGGAGAGAGAAAGCATTGCCACCACGGCGAGAAGGACTATCCCAATTAGGCGTTTCATCACTGTTGGCGCTCCTGTGGTATTCTTCGCTCCGACCTGGAAGCCAATGCCTTAGCTACTGTTCTGCCGCCATTGTTCAAGGTATTCCGCGAATGCCCGCGCGCTACGGTCACGCATGGTCCAGCCTAACAGGAACTCCGCGCCGTACTTCGCGCGGTTATAGGCCAGAATATCGCGCAGCGCACTCACGGTTCCTGTTCCCTCCAGCATCTGATCGAGGGTTCCGACTCTTCATCGAAGGTGCGCGCGACCTTTGCAGTCGCGGTCCCAAGGAGCATTAGCCTGCGAAAAAAGCGGACGGCGGCGGCCTCCTCCTCCTGCGAGATGCCTGCCAGCCAGGTTTGATAACTCGCTAGGCGGAGCGTTGTAAACTCCTGATTGCCAATTTTTGTTACGCCGATTTCCTCAATATCGCGCCAGGGGAGTACGCGCGGCTGCATGCCGGGCAGGCCAATCTCAATGCCGCCTGGTAGGAGCGCGACCTTGCCCTGCCCACGCCTCAACGCATATAGCGCAAACCCACCGAAGCCGCCGAAGAAGACAATGGCGATGAGGCCCATGGCTTGCTCAAACAGGCCGTCGCCATCCAGAATCATCCAGAGTCCGGCGAGCACGAACGCGAGCATCCCTGCGACCAGCAGGATAATTTTCCACGCTGGGATGCGAATCTCAGTACGCTCCATTGGAGAACCTCTTCCGCAGGTTAAGCCGAAACAGGTTGCGAAGGGTGCGAAAAAGTGCCTGAGCCATTCCGACTATGTGAACGGTATCTTCCACAAAAACAGGAGCCTTCTTGCTGATTTTAACAGGCTGAGTTCTTATACGAAGAACAGTATCTCATAGCTGAAAAAGATGTGAAACTAGCGGGGCCGAACGGCCCCGCTAGTATGGTGCCGACTCAGTTTTTACAGCCACTGCCAGAGGCACTTAGTAGAGAAACCCTGGAGATATACGGCGAGATTGCCCGCCGATTAATAGAAGAGAATAATGATCCATCAGGTGTGCAGGCTATCCGTTTCAGGCTCGTGCTCAAGGCGCTAAAATTGTTGGCAGGCTAGTCCTCTGTTCAAGTTCGATTTCAGGTAGTAAGGGAGACGAGACAAGATGACCGAGCTAACTTCCGCTCAACTCGCAGACCTACTCAGCAACCCACAGGAGTTGGTTGGTGTGCATCTGCAAGGGACTGATCTGCGGGGTTCTGATTTGAGGGGCGCAATGCTTAGTTGGGCTATTCTCTGTGACGCCAACCTCTCAGGTGTTGACCTCACGGGTGCCGACCTGAGTGACACTTACATGGAAGACGCTAACTTGAGCAACGCCATCCTGAGGGGTGTGAACCTCACTGAGGCGGACCTGAGTCACGCGGACCTGAGAGGGGCGGATTTGGAAGGGGCGGATATGCGAGGGGTTGTGCTGGCTGAGGCAAACCTAAGCGGAGCCATAGTTACCCCTGAGCAGTTGGCAAGCGCTTCGTCTCTGAAGGGTACGATATTGCCCGATGGTACGATGTACGCCCCATCTACGATGACTCAGCTTTAGTCTCTATCCGTAAAATGCTCGAAGCGCTTGCAATCGTTCGGTCTAGTGCAACATCCTGGGTGGATTCTTCGCTCCGCTCAGAATGACAAGTGGGGGTGGCTCGCTTGCTATCGCCTTCAACACCTGCGTGACGGAGCCACTAGATGATTTCCCGGATAGACACTTAATCCAACTGGAATCTAGCCGTATTCCGCAACTGTGCCCTTCCCCTCGGACTATCCGTTACTGACTGTCGCTAGCCGCTGTACTCGCGGAGCAGGGAGGTGCCGCGTGACAGCATGGCTAAGGCGCGCTGCTCGGCCTGGGCCAGAATTTCCTCCTCGTCCAGTGTCAGCAGCTTGCCGTCGCGCATGAGCCAGCGCCCGTCTACCATTGTGTGAACGATGTCGCCACTGTGGGCCGAGTTGAGCACGTTGCCGACGATGGAGAGGCGGGGCTGCAAGTGGGGGCGGCGGAAGTCCATTACGATGAGGTCGGCGGCGGCACCGGGGCGGAGGGTGCCACTGTCGGCGAAGCCCATGCCGCGCGCGCCGTTGGTGGCGGCGAGGCGCAGGGGCAGGTCGCCCGCGAGGGCGGTGGCATCGCTACGGTGCAGCTTCTGCATGCGGGGCGCTAGCTGCGCCTCCTCCAGCATGTGCAGGTTGTTGCTGGAGCCGGGGCCGTCGGTGCCGAGCGCGACGGGGATGTTGCGCTCCAGCATGGGGATGACGGGGGTGACGCCCATCGCCAGCTTCATGTGGCAGCGTGGGCACTGCACGGGCACGACGCCCTTCTCGGCCAGAATCTGCATGTCGCTGTCGCTGACGGCGATGCTGTGCGCGGCGATGGCGGGAACGTCGAAGAGGCCCAGGTCGCGCGCGTGCTCGACGGGGGTCTTGCCGTACTTTTCCATTGAGACGGCGACCTGCTCCTCGGATTCGGCGAGGTGGAAGTGGACGCCCAGCCCCTCGCTCCGCGCGGTCAGGGCCACCTCCGTCAGGAACTCCGGCGGGCAGATGTAGAGCGAGTGCGGGCCGAGGATGGTGCGGATGCGCCCGCCCGCCGCGCCCTGGAAGTGGTGCGCCCACTCTACGCTGTCCTCAAAGGAGATGGAGACCTCGTGGCCCGTGCCGAAGACGCAGGTCGCCAGGAGTGCCTTGAGGCCCGACTTCTCGACGACCTCCGCGACGCGGTGCATGTGGAAGTAGTGGTCGGCAAAGCCGACGACACCGCCGCGTATCATCTCGGCGGCGGCTAGCATCGCGCCCCAATAGACATCCTCCTCGGTCAGGCCGCTCTCGGCCACCCAGATTTTCTCGTTGAACCAGCGGTCCAGGGGCAGGTCGTCGCCGATGGAGCGGGTGAAGGTCATCGGGGAGTGGGTGTGCGCGTTCCAGAAGCCGGGCATGACAACGTGGCCGGTCAGGTCCAGCGTCTCGTCGGGATGCCACGCTTCGGGCACCTCGCCAATGTGGGCGATGGTCCTGCCCTCGATGGCGAGGCTCGCGCCGCGCAGCACTTCGTTCTCGCCGTCGAGGGTGATGATGTCCGCGTTTTGGAGAAGAATCCGGGCCATTGTGCCTCACCAGGGGTTAGAATAGGTGCTATCTTCGGTGCTCTGGTAGAATTGAGCAAGTGGTTTGTACGCGGATACACGGAGCGCCAGTTGAGATTCTTTCCCGCTTTTATTCGGTCTGTTCGCCTGCTGGCTGAGGAGTTTTTCTCGCTGCTTATCGTGGGAA
>DASVVH010000224.1:0-3791 GCA_036386615.1 Ardenticatenaceae bacterium | reverse complement strand
GCCGCCACCGGGAGGTTATCGGGCCAGTCAGCCGCCACAAAGAGGTATCTCGGCAATTCCACACCGCCTTGCTGACCTTCGACGAGCGTCCAGAACCGGAACACTGGAGCGAAAACTGGCTGTCCCTGGCAAGGGTATGCCAGAGCGCGGCGGCGATGGCAGGACGGCCTCACATGCACGAGGCTGCCTATTGCTATCTGGCCCACGAGGTGGACTTTCCTTTTACTGAACACATGCGGCGGGAGTTTCTGCACGCTATCCAGGCGCTGCCGTCCGGCGGATAATCGGCAGCGACGAAGTGGCTTCCCTGAACATCGCAATGTAAGGAGGACGAACGATGAGACTGGAAAACGCCATCACCGAGACGGTTGAACAGGCCAGCAAGCTTACGGCGAACGTCGTGAAGGATATCTGGTCGGCCCTGGATGCGGCAGTCGAAAAGCCGTCGCCCATCAAGGCTCTCGGACAGCGAGGCGTCCAGGCCATGCAGGGCGTTCGCGACGTCGCACGGCAATTGTGAAGTTCTGACTAGCGTCCGTTCGATGTCCGAGTTGCTTGAATCGTCCCGGTGTGCGGGGCCGGGTGCAACCCGGTCACGAAGTAAGGAGTGCTCTGATGGTGCCTGTTGATGTGGATCAAGAAGCCCCAGACGGGCTCAAAGAAGCCACTGGTGTGGACGAGCAGGCGCGCCAGCACCTAAGCAAGGCCGGAGTGGCTGCCATGCAAGGGCAAGACAGTGCGCCAGAGTTATCACACGAATACGCGACAACTCCGCGAAAGCCGGGGGATGTCGCCAAATGGCAGGGCGACATCGGCGAGGGTGTAACAATTGCGGCGGTTGTCGATAAGCTAGGTTTGACTCCAGATCCCCGATTTGATCAACCGTATCATGGAGTTGATGGTGTGTACCAGGACGAGCAAGGTGCCATGGTAGTAGGGGAATCGAAATTTACTGAAAAGGGCATCAAGGCTCTTGAGGGAAACCAGATGCAGCCGGATTGGCTGGCAAAGCGCGCACTGATGATGCAGGACCCCGAAAGTAAGCAGTACACACCAGGAAACGCCCAGATCGGTGCCGATATTCAGAAAGCCGGAGCCGAGAATGTAAGACGCCTGGTAATTACCACCGATCCGAAAACGCTTGTTACACAGGGCTACGAAGGACAGAGCAACGGGACGTGGAAGCTGATTGGAAGCTGGTCAGCCCTGGGTTGGGAACAGCCAACTTTGCCAGACGAAAAAGGTGAACAGACCCAAGTGCCTCATCTATGAAGGAGAACGTGCGATGGCATCAGACATTTCGAGCAGGTCGGACGCAACCGAGGCACAGGACGGCGCGTCCAAAGCAGACGAGGTCTCCAGGCTTCAAAGCGATACGAGCCGGGATAAGGAACTCGTCTTCACCCCCGAAGCTCTGACAGCTTCGGAGAGAGCCGACAGAGCACTAGCGCAGCAGGAAAGAAAATACAAGCTGATGGTAGAAGAGGCTTTTCGCGACGCTCCTCCTGAACCCAGGAATGAGCCAAGTGCTGGCACCGCTGAGACAAAGGACAACGCGTCCCACACAGCCCAGGAATCCAGGCCGTTCAGTGACACCGGCCGCAGTGCCATGCAGGGCAATCCCGTCGCGGATGATCGCTTGTAGGATGAGGAGGAGTAACCCATTACTATCGGCACCTTACACTGAATGACCGCCTGGAAACCTTCAATACGTGGTCAGACCCATCAACAGTGGAGAACTTGCAATCATGTCAGATATTTCCAGTCAGTCAGATGTAGCAGAGGCACAGGACAGTCCGCCCGAATCAACGCGGGAGACCATGCCGTTGAGCGAGACGGGCCGCGAGGCGATGCAGGGGCCGACGGACACAAACGGGCTGGAAGCACGCGTGGCGCAGTTGAAAGCCGAGACGGAGGCCCGTGAGTCGGCGGAACTCGCCGCGCTAAAGAGCCAAAATACGGAGCAGCAGAGCGTTACCAATGCTCTGCAACCACAAGCAGGGGACAATCCTGTCGCGGAAGCGCCACCAGAACATACGCCTCGGAGCGCCGCAACCGAGCTAGGCCAGGCCGAAATTATAGAAACAGGTGCTGAAAGACCAGAGGTAACGAACTTTGATGCAGAGGCGATGCGTCGACGCGGTCCTGAAGGCTAATGAGGCGCTGTCATGGGGGTGTAAACCATGTAAGGTGATGACTGCAGGCGTGGTGGATGTACCCCTTACCCAAAGGCTCTCACTCATCCTCGTGATGGTAGTCTATATGGTTACATTCACATAGACCGCTCCATACTACCCAGTGCAGAGGAGGTTGGTTTCATAGCAAATATCCTCATCTGCGTTGTCGCGGAGGTCCAGTCATGGACCCGTTTTGCAGCATGAGGACGAGTGCTGGCCCTACCGCCAACTGCCGATCTATTTGGGGCTCCGGCTCGGTCACCATAGGGTGCGACGCACCGATGCGCGTTGCGACGAGCCGGGGAGCGCATCATGCCCGCCTTGATTGCTTGAGGCAGGAGAGCGCGTTGCCCCATGTATGACTGTATGAATATGGGTTTATACTCCAGGTTGTGCCGCCGATCGACCACGCCTCATCAGGTGGCGTCGCCCTTTCAACCACGATATAGCTTCCGGATATTAGGCGCCTGAGCCGGGACAGTGAGCGCACAAGGTAAACTGCAATCAAAGCGTGCTTACGCACTGGAAGGTATGACATATGGCACACACCGCACCGCGAGCGGGCAAGGTGGCACTTGCTCTGTTGCTGATTCTCCTCCTGACCGCTTGTGGGAGCAGCGTACCGCAGGCTCCTCTGCCGACGCTCACCTCCCGCCCCACGCAGACTGCACTGGTGCAGGGACAGAAGAGCGCGACGGAGGCCCCAGCGCCGCCGGCTGGCTCTACGGACGGTCCGGCCGCCGCCCCAGAGACCGCTACTCGCGTACCTACTCCCCCGGACCCGGGTGCCGAACAGGGTGCCGAAGAGCAGACCAGTGAGGAGGTAGTGGTCGAGGAGGAACCCGTTGAAGAGGTCCCTGCTGAGGAGGCTCCCGCCGGGGAGGGTGCCGGGGAGATGGCTGGCGCGCTGCCCGCTGAGTGCGGGACGGTGGCTCTGGACTACTGGAACCCGTTCACCGGCCCGGACGGCCCCTTCATGGGGCAGATGGTGGACGCGTTCAACGCCGAGAACCCCAACATCCAGGTCATGATGACTACCCAGGCGGAGTACTACACGCAGTTGGGTACGGCTCAGGCGTCTAACACCCTGCCGGACGTGGCAATTGTCCACGCAGACCAGGTTGCGACGCAGGCGTTCCGCAACATCATCCGCCCGATTCCGGAGGATATTGTGGCCGCGATGGCGCTGGATCCCGCTGACTTCCCGGAAAGGGTGTGGAACGCGGGCGAGGTCGCGGATGCCCGATACGCTATCCCGCTCGATATTCACCCGATGACGATGTTCTACAATGCCGATCTCGTGCCTGAACCACCGACTAACGCCGAGGAGTTCGCGGCGGCGGCTGACGCAGCGACTACCGAAGACACGAACGGCTTCATGATTACGACGGGCTTCCCCGTGCAGCAAATCTTCGAGATGCTGGTGGCCCAGTTCGGTGGCTCCGCGTTCAACGAGGAAGGCACCGAGGCGACGTGGAATAGCGAGGCTGGCGTGCAGGCGCTTGAGTGGATGCTAGAAGCCCAGGAGCGCTGGTCAGAGGCGAACCTGGAAGTGGATGCCGAGTTGAATGCCTTCCGGGGCGGTACCGTCGGCATGATCTGGAACGGCATCTG
>DASVVH010000223.1:0-4749 GCA_036386615.1 Ardenticatenaceae bacterium | reverse complement strand
CATCGCCAATCTCGGTGAGCATATTCACCACCGCCTCGTTCGCACCGCCGTGCAGGGGGCCAAAGAGCGCCGCCGCCGCGCCCGCCATCGCGCTGTAGGGGTCCACCCCGCTTGAGCCGATAGCCCGCATCGCGTTAGTTGAGCAGTTCTGCTCGTGGTCCGCGTGAAGGATGAAGAGCACATCCAGCGCGCGGGTCAGCACCGGGCTAACCTCGTAGTTGCGTTGACCCATGTAGTCCAGCATCTTCAGGAAGTTCTCGGTGTAGTTGCACGTCGCGTCGGGATAGTTGAACGGGCGGCCAATCCGCACGCGGTAGGCGAAGGCCGCGATGGTCGGCAGCTTGCCCAGGATGCGCCACACCTGCTTTTGAAGCACATCGTCATCGCGGAAATTCTGCGACTCAGGATGAAAGGTCCGCAGCGCCGCCAGAGCGCTAATCAGCATCGCCATCGGATGAGCGTCGTAGCGGAACGACTTCATCATCAGCGTCAGGTCCTCGTGAATGTACGTGTGGTGCATCACACGGTTCGACCAGCGCTCCAACTCCTGAGCAGTGGGCAGTTCCCCGTAGATGAGCAGGTAGGCGACTTCCAGATAGGAGCTTCCCTCGGCAAGCTGCTCGATGGGATAGCCTCGGTAGCGCAGGATGCCCTCGTCCCCATCAATGTAGGTGATGGAGCTCTTGCAGGAAGCCGTATTCGTGAAGGCGGGGTCATAGCTCATCATGCCGAAGTCACCCGCGTTAACCTTAACCTGCCGCAGGTCTTTGGCGCGAATGGTAT
Organism: Ardenticatenaceae bacterium; assembly: GCA_036386615.1. GTDB lineage: Bacteria > Chloroflexota > Anaerolineae > Ardenticatenales > Ardenticatenaceae > DASVVH01. The sequence goes on along the minus strand of DASVVH010000223.1, from coordinate 3,966 downwards.
CGTTCTCGATGGGGACTTCGTAGCTTTCGCCCGTGCGGTTGTCGGTGACGGTGAGGGTCTGGTTAGCCATGAGTTAGCTTCACTCCTTTGTGAACGCGCCCTTCCAGAGAGCGCAGTATGGCGGGGTCATCGGTTCAGGCATCTTACCGGATGTAACGCTTGGGGACAAGCGCGGCAGAAACAAAAAGCGCCCCGCGTGAGTGCGGAGCGCCTTTATCATCTAAAGCCTAGCTATTGGAGCCGCCGGAGCGAGCCTGCTCGTAGCGGCGGGAAACCTCGTCCCAGTTGACGACGTTCCACCACGCCTTCACGTAGTCGGCGCGGCCAGGGCCGTACTTCTTGTAGTAGGCGTGCTCCCAAACGTCCACGCCCAGGATGGGGGTCACGTCCTGGCCCTGCATGATGGGCGTGTCCTGGTTCGGGGTGCTGGTGACGGTGAGCGTGCCGCTGCGGTCCGTGCAGAGCCACGCCCAGCCGGAGCCGAACTGCCCGACGGCCCTAGTTTGCACTTCCGTCTTGAGGGCGTCCAGGCTGCCGAAGGCGCTGTCGATGGCGTCACCCAGCGCGCCGCTCGGCTGCCCGCCACCGTTCGGCCCCATCACCTGCCAGAAGAGGTCGTGATTGTAGTAGCCGCCGCCGTTGTTGCGAACCTTGGCGCGGATGTTCTCAGGAAGGCTACTCAGATTCGCCAGAATCTCCTCAATGCTGCGGTTCTCCCATTCGGTGCCGGAGATGGCATCGTTGAGGTTGTTCGTGTACGCCGCGTGATGCTTGTCGTGGTGCAGGCGCATCGTCTCCTCATCAATGTGAGGTTCGAGGGCGTTGTAGTCGTAGGGTAGGGGCGGTAACTCGAAAGCCATAGCGCTTGTTCTCCTTGATTATGGTTGCCTAACACGTCAATTATACCTGCTAGCAAATGCGGGGCCAATGGACTATCGTACAGAGTATACCCGTCAATAAGGTCAGGATGCGCTTTGTGTTCCGGTTAGTCGCGCGGCCTGTACGTCGGCAAGGTGGTCTTCCGCCCACTGGCAGAGCGCGGCTATCAACTTGAGGAGGTTCCTCCCGACAGGGGTTAGTGAGTATTCCACCATCGGCGGCACGACGGGATAGACGACGCGCTTCACGAGGCCGTCGCGCTCCAGGCGGCGCAGAGTTTGAGTGAGCATCTTGGGCGTGATGCCACCAATCATCCGCTGAAGCTGGTTGTAGCGGCGCGTCTCCTCGCCGAGCGCGTAGACGATGAGGACGCTCCATTTGTCGGCAATCAGTTCAAGCACCTGCCGGGCAGGGCAGAGGTCGTCGAGCACGTCCGGCTCGTGATAGGTGGCTTCCATGAGACTCCTCGAAAGTGGCACGGCACGTTCCAAGAGGTGAGTATGGCACTTCAGGGTACATACTTGAACGCGGGTAGCTCTCTCTATATACTCCTCTGGACGGTATCCGGTTGAGACGAAGAGACCATAGCCACAGAGAGTGAAGGAGTTGCAAAGATGGACGTTATCGAGGCTATGCGCACCAAGCGAGCCGTGCGCCAGTTCACGGACGAAGCCCTGCCTGACGAGGTAATACAGGCCATCCTGAACGCGGGGCGGCGGGCACAGAGCAGCAAGAACACTCAGCCCTGGCAGTTCATCGCTATCCGTGACCGCGAGACACTGCGGCAGTTATCAGAGTGTGGCAAGTACGCGGGGCACCTGGCGGGGGCAGCCTTCGCGGTGGCACTGGTCTCGCCGCACGCCGAGAACTTCGACCTGGGTCAGGCGGCGGCGTACATGCAACTGGCAGCGTGGAACCTGGGCGTCGGGTCGTGCCTCGCCTCCATGTGGGAGCCGGATAAGGCGAAGGCTATTCTGGGCGTGCCGGAGGAGATGCACTTCGACATCGCTATCTCCTTCGGCTACCCCGCCGAAGCACAGCAGCGGCCCGCCGCCGTCAGGCCCGGAGGACGCAAGGCGTTCGACGAGGTGGTGCGCTGGGAGCGGTGGTAATCACCTACCGGGACGCTGCTCCGTAGGCGATGAATGATTTGGTGACGCCCAGAAGTTTCTCCCGGTATAGCTCTCCCGTTGGGAAGAGCGCCCGTAGCTCCGAACCGGAGAGCAGGCGGTGGGAGAGAATGAGCGCTCTTGCCTGGGCCTCGTCGGGTATCGGCTGATACCAGCCCAGCTTCAGGTGCCGGACCAGAGCGACCTGGAGGGGAAGCGGAAGGAACTGGAAGAGGGGAAAGACAAAGTGTGGCTCGACGGGAAAGTAGCGGTTCGGCGTCTGGATGAAGTAGGAACGACCAATACGCTGGACCTCCCGCGCCATACGCCGTTGCGCCTCGAAGTCGCCGACGTGCTCGATAACGGAGTTTGAGAAGACTACATCGAACGCGCCGTCCTCGAACATGCTCAAGTCGGTGGCGTCCCCGACGATGGCCGAGAAGTTGGGTAGCGTCACCTCGGTCTCGTAGAGATTGACGAGCACGACGCGGCAGTCGCCCGGCGCGGAGAAGCCCATTAGCTCCCAGAAGAGCTGCTCGCCGCCGATGTCGAGTATCTTCAGGGGGCGCGGGTATGGCGCGACGAGCGCGCGGAAACGCTCGAAGCGCCTCTGTCTGAGGGAGGTCGAGACACTGCCCTCGGCGCGGTGGTCTATGAGCCGCCGGAGCAAAGGTCCCATCTGCCCCCTATTCAACCCGTTGTACATCTGCCCCCTCCCCCAGCACGCTGTAGCGGTGGAGCGCCGCGACGGCACCCAGCGCCAGCCAGAACGGGAACGCGGCCTTCGCCCCCAGCACGTTCGCGTCAGTCAACCCCCAGACGAAATTGGCGCATAGCCCCGCAGCCAGCCCTAACGCAACAGCACGGTAGCCGCCGGGCAAGGTGCTGTGCCATATCTGCCAGCACATAGCTGCCGCGCCGAACCAGAGGGCGAGGTAGGCGGCGAGGCCGGGAAGGCCGAGGTCCACAGCGGCGGCGAGCAGGTGGTTGTGCGCGTGGCCGACATCCAGGTCCGGGGGGATGGAGAAGACGGGGTACAGGATGGGCACTACCTGCCGGAAGGTGCCCATGCCCGTGCCCGTCAGGGGGAAGTCGTGAATGACGTACAGGGTGCGCCTCCAGAGTTGGACGCGGTCGCCGAAGCTCTGGACACCACTCACTACGTTGTCCGTCACCTCCTCCCTGACCTCAACGGTCTGGGTGTCGTCGAAATAGGTCAGAAGCGTGTCAGGCCCGGTGCGGAGGGCGACGACGAGCACTAGGGCGGCGATGGCTGTCACGAGAAAGAAGAGACGGCGGCGGGGGAGGAGGAGCACGAGAAGCCCTACCGCCAAGCCGAGATAGCCGCCGCGTGACTGGGTGAGGACGAGGACCAGGCCAGTCAGAAGGAAGGCCAAGAGCAGGAGAGGATAAAGGAGCCAGCGCCCGCGCCGTGAGACGAGTGAGAGCGCGGCGTTGCGATAGGGCCAGATGAGCACGAGCAGCAGTGGCAGGGCGAAGAGCAAGGCTCCGGCGACACCGTTGGGATTGAAGCCATCGGCGGGGCCACCCGGCAGTTCGAGGGCGGTGTTGGGCAGGAGGGTAATCAGCCTCTGAAAGAAGGCAAACTTTGAGGTCCAGCGGGTGGTGAAGAGGCTGATGGCCGCGATGGCGACGCTCGTCGCCAGAAAAAAGGCGAGGGCCAGGAGGATGCCCCTGGGGCTGCCCGCCCGCTCGACGAGGGCGTAGAAGAAGGCGACGCCGAGCAGGACGCCCGTGACTTTGGGGAGGCTGAGGGCCGGGTCGAAGGTGGCCCAGAGGCTGACGGCTACCATGACGAGCAGCAGGAGCAGGGAGCCGTCGAGCGGGGTGCGCGGGATGAAGTGGCGCGAGGCAACCCAGCGCAGCAGCCAGAGCACGGGCAGGGCAACGATGGCTATGCCGCGCCCGCCGCCCGGAAAGAAGAGGAAGGGGGCCAGCAGGACCAGCCAGAGCAGTT
>DASVVH010000222.1:0-5216 GCA_036386615.1 Ardenticatenaceae bacterium | reverse complement strand
GAGGGATGAACGATGAAGTACGGCAATAGTGGGTGTCGAGAGATGGCGATAAGGGAAATCTACATCGTTTCCACACGACCTCTTTACATTTCCTGAACAGGGTTCTTCTAAGATGAGAGTGTGTCCGGCAAGGACCAACGTGCTGATCAGCATGACACATTCACACAGTTGAGAAGGAGTTCAGGTCATGAAACGAGTTGTTCGATGGATTGTTCCGTCCACGGCGGGCGCGCTGCTGGCGGTAGTGGCAATCGCGGTAGGCTCCACGTTCGCGCAGGAGCCGGAGACGACGCCCTCCCCGACGCCGCCCGCGCAGGTGACGCCCAGCGCTCCGGCGGACGCGGAGACGGGTGGGCGAGGCTTTAGAGGCGGGCATGGTGGTCGCTTCGTGGGGCATGAAGAGTTGGCGGCGGCGCTCGGCATCACTGTCGAGGAGTTGGACGCGGCTCAGGAAGCGGCCCACGCCGCCGTGCTCCAGCAGGCGGTAGCGGAAGGCTTGATTACGCAGGAGGAGGCCGACGCGATTCTGAACGGCGAAGGCCGAAGGTTCCACAGGCACGCCCTGCGCGGGAGCGAGATTGACTACGACGCGCTGCTCGCCGCCGAACTGAGCATCTCGGTAGAGGAGCTTGAAGCTGCCGAGGACGAGGCACGCGCCAGCGCCCTTGACGCGGCGGTGGCGGAGGGGCTGCTCACGCAGGAGCAGGCGGACCTCATCGAGGCGAGAGAGGCACTGCGCGAGTACGTGGACCGCGAAGCCATCCTGGCCGAGGCGCTGGGCATGAGCGCCGAGGAGTTGGAGGCGGCGAAGGCCGAGGGCCAGAGTCTGTCCGACATCATCGAGGCGCAGGGTCTTGACGTGGAGACCGTGCGGGCGGAGATGCAGGCTGGCTACGAGGCGGCGGTTGAACAGGCCGTCACCGATGGGGTCATCACGCGGGAGCAGGCCGACGCGATTCTGAGCGGCGAGGGCTTCGGTGGTCCCGGTTTCCGTTTCGGTGGGCGTGGCAGGCACGGTTTTGGTGGCCCACGCGGAGATTTCGATTCCGCGCCGACCATGCCGGAGAGCGAGACCTAACCACCTGCGCCTGTGATGAGATGCCCCTGTTCGGCAGGGGCATCTCTCATCCATTCTAAACATTTTCTTCACAACTGTGGCTATACTTAGAAGCAGTTGTTCAATAGACCCTGGAATGATAGAGGAAGCCGATATGTTCAAACGAGTGGTACTGGCGGGCATGGTCGTCATCGCCCTGGTGGCGGTAGTGGTCGCATACGCCTATTTGAAGCCGACCGCCGAGGCGAGCGCGCCCATCGAGGCGATTCCCCTCCAGGTGCAGGCGACGGCGACAGTGGCCCCAGCGCTAGCCGCCGAGGCTGAACCGACAACCGAAAACGAAGCCGCGCCCAGCCCGTCACCGACGACGGAGGTGAGCGCACCCGCCGCGACGGCTACTATTGAAGAGGCTGCGCCAACAGAGGCCGTGACAGCCGAGGCATCGTCCACAGTGGAGACGGCACCCGCAGAGGCGTCCGCGCCCATCATCTTTGAAATCGAGCAGGAGTCGTCGCAGGCGCGCTACGTGATTGACGAGGTGCTGCGCGGCAATCCCGTGACAGTTGTCGGCTCGACGAATCAGGTGGCGGGGCAGATTGCGGTCAACCCGGCGGACCCAAGCGCGACGCAGGTGGGCACCATCCAGATTAACGCGCGCACCTTCGCCACTGACGAGGGCCGACGCGACACGGCGGTGCGGAACCGAATCCTGCTGACGGACCAGTACGAGTATATTACCTTCACCCCAACCTCGCTGGTGGGGCTGCCGGAGAGCGCCAGCGCGGGCCAGCCCTACTCGTTTCAGTTGGTGGGGGGCTTGACCATCCGCGACCAGACGCGCGAGGTGACGTGGAACGTGACGGTCACGCCCGTATCGGAGAGCCGCCTTGAGGGAAGCGCCATGACGACGATTGCCTACGCCGATTGGGGTCTGGGCATCCCGCAGGTGCCTTTCGTGGCGGGCGTGTCGGAGCAGGTGCGGCTGGAACTGGATTTCGTGGCGACGGCTCCGTAGAGAAGGGCGGGATTCAGATGGGCAAGACAGTCCTCATGGTGGACGACCAGCCGAGCATCCGGTCACTGGTTCAGATGTACCTGACGCAGGAGGGGTTTCGCGTCGTCACGGCGACGAATGGGCGCGAGGCGCTCTTTCTGGCGCGGCAGGAGAAGCCGGACCTGATTATTCTCGACCTGATGATGCCGGAGATGGACGGCCACGACTTCATGCGGGCGCACCGCAAGGAGCGCGACACGCCCGTTATCATGCTGACGGCGCGCGTCGAGGAGCACGACAGGGTGCTGGGGCTGGAGCTTGGCGCGGACGATTACGTGACCAAGCCCTTCAGCCCGCGCGAGTTGGCGGCGCGGGTGCGGGCCGTGCTGCGGCGGCTGGAACGTGAGTTCGCCGAGGGTGAGGTCATCCGCGTGGGCGACCTGACGCTTGACGAGCCGATGCACCGCGTTCTGATGCAAGGCCAGCCCGTAGACCTGACGCCGACGGAATTCGACCTGCTGGCTACGCTGATGCACACGCCGGGCCGCGCCTTCTCCCGGTGGGAGTTGCTGGAGCGGCTTCAGGGCGACGCGATTGAGGGAGTGGAGCGGACGATTGACGTACATATCCGCAACCTCCGCACCAAAATAGAAGACGACCCACGCCAGCCCCGCTACATCGAGACGGTGTACGGGGTGGGCTACCGCTTTATCGAAAGCTGAACGACTCATGCGCTCGCTCGCGGCCAAACTGACGCTTGCCTTTCTCTTCGTCAGCCTGATGGGAACCCTGCTGGTAGCGGTTCTGATTGGCTGGCAGACCGAGCGCGAGTTCGACCACTTTATTGAGGAGTCCACCCAGGAAGAGCTTGCCGACCTGAACGCGGCGCTCCAGACCTATTACCAGCGCACTGGCTCGTGGGACGCGCTGGCGACGCAGACGCTGGTGCTCCGCGAGGTCGGAGGAGGAGGGGGGGGAGGACGCGGCGGGCGAGGAGGCCACTGGAAACACGTCACTCTGGCGGATGCGAGTGGAAGGGTCGTCAGCAGCGAGGGGCTGCATCCGGTGGGTACGCAGCTTGGCGAGGGCGACCTGCGCGGCGGCCAGCCCGTCCAGGTGGATGGGCAGACCGTCGGCTGGCTGCTGATGGAGCCGTCGAATGGGCGCGGCGCGCCGCGCGGTGGGCCGGAGGATAACTTTCTTGACAACGTGTGGCAGGCGACACGCTGGAGCGCGCTGGGAGCGGTCGGATTGGCGCTGGTGGTGGGGGCCGTGCTGGCGCGCACCATCGCGCATCCTATACTGGACCTGACAGTGGCGACGCGGGCCGTCGCGCGGGGCGAGTTGGGGCGGCAGGTTCCGGTTCGCACGCGGGACGAGGTGGGCGAGTTGGCAATCTCGTTCAACCAGATGAGCACCGATCTGGCCCGCGCCGTCGAGCTACGGCACCAGATGACGGCGAACATCGCGCACGACCTGCGAACGCCATTGAGCGCGCTGCTGGGCTACACGGAGGCACTGAGCGAGGGGAAGTTCCAGGGGTCGCCGGAGATTTACCGCGTGCTCTACCAGGAGACGCAGCACCTTCAGCGTCTGGTGGAGGATTTACGCACGCTCTCGATGGCCGACGCGGGCGAACTGCCCCTGCACCGCGAACCGACGCCGCCGCAGGCACTTCTGGAGCGCGTCGCGCTGGCACATGGCACTCAGGCGGCGGCCCAGCAGGTCACGCTCGCGGCGGAGGCGAGCGAGCAGCTTCCGCGCATTGAGGTGGACCCGGAGCGCATGGTGCAGGTGCTAGGGAACCTTGTTCGGAACGCGCTGCGCCACACCCCGGCGGGCGGGCGCGTGGCCCTGCGTGCCGAGGCATCGGGTGCCGAGGTGCGGTTGCAGGTGGAGGACACGGGGAGCGGCATTGCCCCTGAGGATGTGCCCCACATCTGGGACCGGCTCTACCAGGGCGACAAGGCCCGCTCTCAAGAGGGGTCGTCGGGGTTGGGCCTCGCCATCGCGCGCTCCATCGTGCAGGCGCATGGCGGCACCATTTCAGTCGAGAGTCAACCAGGGCACGGGGCCACTTTCACGATTGCGCTGCCCGTCGGGCGCGTTTAGGTGCGGCTCCGTGAGACAAGATGAATGTAGATAAGGAAGTGTCGAGATGAGTGACGATAGACGCAAGCAGCAACCTATCACCCGCCGCCAGTTCGTGCAGCGCGGCGCGGTGGCAACGGCGGCGGTCCTGTTGACGGGCTGCGTGGGCGAGGGGCTTCAGGAAGAGGCGGCTCCCACGCCGACACAGGCTCTGGCCCAGCGTCAGGCGACGGAGACGCCGCGCCTGCCGACAGCGACGGCAGAGCCGAGTGCTACCGCGACGCAGGCGGTGGTAGTTAGTGAAGAAGCTACATCAGCCCCCACCGAGGAGGCTACGTTGGTGCCTACCGAGGCGGCGACGCTGGAGCCGACCCCGCCGTGCGACGATGATGACGAGGAGACGATAGCGCAGACGGAAGGGCCGTACTTTACACCGAACTCCCCTAAGCGAACCTCGCTGCTTGAGCCGGGAATCAGCGGAACGAAACTCGTCATCACGGGATACGTCCTCTCGACGAACTGCCAGCCAGTGGCCCGCGCGCTGATTGATTTCTGGCAGGCCGACGACAACGGCCAGTACGACAACGTGGGTTACCGCCTGCGTGGGCACCAGTTCACCGACGAGCAGGGGCGGTACACACTCGAAACGGTTGTGCCGGGTCTGTATCCGGGCCGGACGCGGCACCTTCACGTCAAGGTTCAGGCACCCAACGGAGCCGTGCTGACGACGCAGCAGTATTTCCCGGACGAACCAGACAACACGCGCGACGGCATCTTCCATCCGGCTCTGGTGATGGCGGTGCAGGATACGGCGGACGGCAGGGCGGCGTCTTTCAACTACGTTCTGGACGTTGCTTAAGTGACTATCCGTAAAATCATCTGGTGGCTCTGTCACGTAGGTGTTGAAGGCGGTAGCAAGCGAGCCACCTCCCCTTGTCATGCTGAACGTAGTGAATCTGCGAAGCGACCTTAAGGGCATCCACCCAGGATGCTTCACTCATACAGGCGATTGCAGAGGGTTCGATCATTTTACGGATAGAGACTGAGCAGGAGATGCGCCCCGTTATGGTTCTA
>DASVVH010000221.1:0-5133 GCA_036386615.1 Ardenticatenaceae bacterium | reverse complement strand
GAATGCAAAATGCAAAATGCAAAATGCAAAATGAACGGATGAACGATATAACGCAAAGACGCAAATGAATTGTGTGCGAACGGAGAAGGCAACCACACCTACAAGTCACAAGTGAGTGACGTCGGGAGCGCGGGCATCCTGCCCGCGCCGTTGCCGTTAAGTCGTAGCGGTCGTCGGTCGTCGGTCGTCGGTCGTCGGTCGTCGGTCGTCGGTCGTCGGCGCGTGACCTGAAGGAATAACGATGCAACACGAGGAAGCGTGGGACGTGATAATCGTGGGCGCGGGGGCGGCGGGCATCGGCTGCGCCATTGTGCTGCACGACCTGGGCGTGAGCCGCTTCACGCTGCTGGAACGGCACGAGGTCGGGGCGTCGTTCGCGCGCTGGCCCGCCGAGATGCGCTTCATCACCCCCTCCTTCATGAGCAACCACTTCGGCATGCTGGACTTGAACGCGGTGGCGCTCGGCACCTCGCCCGCGCACAGCCTGCAACGCGAGCATCCGAGCGGCCCGGAATACGCGCAGTACCTTCAGGCACTTGCGGCGCACTGGGAGTTGCCCGTGCAGACAGGCGTGGAGGTGTACCACGTCGAACCGCAGGGCGAGGGCTTTCTGGTGCATACCTCCGAGGGCACGATGCGGAGCCGCTTCGTCGTCTGGGCCGCCGGGGAGTTCCAGTACCCGCGCCTCCATCCCTTCCCCGGCGCGGAGCATTGCCTGCACAATTCACAGGTCCGCTCGTGGGCGGAGTTACAGGGAGACGAGTTCATCGTCATCGGCGGCTACGAAAGCGGGATTGACGCCGCCGTGAGCCTCTGTGCGTTGGGCAAGCGGGTGCGCGTGCTGGACGGCGCGGCGAGTTGGGAGAGCGACAGCGTGGACCCCAGCCTCGCCCTCTCGCCCTACACGGCGGAGCGGCTGGATGCAGCGCTGGCGACTGGCCGCGTGGAGTTGATTGGAGACGCCTGGGTGACGCGGGTGGAGCGCGAGGCTGGGTACACCGTTTGTACCGAGGATGAGCAGTGGACGACGTCCGCCGCGCCCATTCTGGCCACGGGCTTTGAGGGCAGCCTGCGCCTGGTGCGAGAGTTATTAGAGTGGCACGAAGCAGGGCAGGCGCGGCTGACCAGCGACGACGAATCCACCATCACGCCGGGCCTTTTCGTGGTGGGGCCAGCCGTGCGCCACGAGCAGGTGATTTTCTGCTTCATCTATAAGTTCCGGCAGCGCTTCGCCGTAGTAGCGCGGTGCATCGGTGAGCGCATGGGGCTGGACCTGATGCCGCTCAACCTCTACCGCCAGCAGGCGATGTTCCTTGAAGATTTGTCGGGCTGCGACGAGGATTGTGTCTGCTAGGAAGACAGTAGATAGCAGACTGTTAATATTATGTCAACCAAGGCCTACATCATTCGCCCTTCAATGTAGGCTTTTGTAGGCTTTACTTGACATAGTTATTTATGGCCCCAGTCTCGCAGCGCCCCATGTTTAGCTCCACCATTGCGAGTAGCTTGATTCCACCCCCGCAGCGTGGTACACTTCTAGCTAACGAAGGGTTATCCAAACCCACTCGACAAGGAGTTACACCATGCCTCTCGGTCTCGGCGTTCCCGAACTGGTCATTATCCTGATTATCCTCGTCCTCGTCTTCGGCGTGGGCAAGTTGGCAGACGTTGGCGGCGCAATGGGTCGCGGTATCCGCGAGTTCAAGCGCGAGGTGAACAACCCGCGCGAACCGGAGAAGCTGGAAGACAGTGAGCGCGAGCGCCAACTCTAGTAGCCCGGAATTCGCTAACGTGACCTAACAAGAAACGGACTAGCGGCGTCGATTCTTGGACGCCGCCTCTTCCACTAATCTCTCAGCATAAAGAAAAGCCCTCCTGAACAGGAGGGCCTTTTTTGTTGCTGGCTATTCTCAGACCGTCGTCTTCGGAATGTGATGGCGGCGGAACGCGCTAACCGGAGGCAGGTAGCGGCGCAGGAGCCACAGCGTGCCCAAGGCAAAGAGCGCCGCCAAAGGCAGAGCCGTCTGCTCCACTGTGAAGGTGAGCGCCGCGACCAGAGACGGAAGCGCGAAGAAGAGGACGGTGAAGAGTAGGGCGAAGAGCATGATGGATTTGAGTCTGGTCTGCATGGTTCTTGGTCCTCTCCCGCGAGACGGCTGCTCTACTACTGAAACGTGCTGGCACGCTATCTGTTACGCGATATCGTTGCCTGCTGTTTCATGTGCAATTCCGGTGCCAGAGACGAGCGAATTTTCGAGAATTTGCGTGGTACTATGGTACTTCAAAGATGAGAAAATCCGGGCCACCCGGCAAAAGCAGATTGTTCCAGGAAATGGCCGAGCAACCAACGATTTCTTTCACTTCGCCTATTTGAGTAAAGCAAGAGGTTCATCTACGAAAAACTCATAAAAAGTGGAGTAACTATCGGCGTGCTGTGCGCCTCCCAATGGGAATAGTCAGCTTTATGAGCCTTGACACAATAATCGGGCAGAAGGCCGTTGCAGTGCGCTTTAGCGTACTTGAGCTTTCAGCCTGGGGTTTGAACCCCAGGCGTCGCTGAGGGCTTCGGCACACCCACGAAGACGAGCAGGACGAGGGCGGCAGTCAGGGCGAGGATGAGCGCCTGAATCCAGGGCGTCCAATCGAGCCCCCGCGCAGGCTCCGGTGTGACGAGCGGGGCAGCGTCGGCGGACGCGACGGGCGCGGTCACGCCCTGCACCGCGCCGATGGCTCCAGCCGCCGCCTCGCGCACCTCGGCGCTAGGGTCGTTCTGGCTGAGAGTGGTCAGGCGCGCGATGGCCTCGCTATCCCCCAGCAGGCCGAGCGCGAAGGCCGCGCGGGCGCGGACCGTTGCGTCAGGGTCTTCAAGCAGCGCGCGGAGTGGTGCTCTGGCCGAAGCGTCGCCGCTCCAGGCAAGCGCCTCGGCGGCATTGGCGCGAACAGTGGCATCTTCGTGGCCGAGCAGGGGCAGCAGGTATTCAGTGGCCTCGACGCTGTGTGTCTCGAAAACGGCCATCGCGGCCTGTCGCTGCGCGCTCGCTTCCGGGTCATCAAGGGCACCCACGAGCACCTGCCACGCCTCCTCCGTCCCAACGGCGGCAAGAGCGTCGGCGGCGCTGCGGGAGAGCGCGTCGTCCCCAAAGGCACGCTCCAGCGTGGGGAGCGTCGTGGCGTCGGCGATGAGTTGCAGGGCCATCAGGGCGCGGAGCTTGACGATGCCATCTCCGTCACCCTCGACGAGGCTCACCATCTCTCGCGTCACGGCATCGCCGCCGATGTGGCCGAGGGCACGCGCCGCGTAGTAGCCGATTTGCCCGTCCTCGTCGTGGATGTAAGGGAGAATCGCGTCCGCCTGAGTCGGAACGGCGGCGATGGAGAGCGTCCTGATACCCTGTAGCCGCGCTTCGGGGTCATCTGATTGAAGCTGGGAAAGCGCCTCGTCCGCGTCGAGGCGGTAGTGGCGCGCGCCGTCAGGGGTAAAGGCGCGGACGCCGACGCCCGGCCCCGGCTCCGGCACCAGTGCGCGGATAGGCTCCTCCGCCTCGATTTCGGCAATTTGAAGCCACTGGGCACCGCCATCCTCGCTCATGAAGACAGCCCCCGGAGTGCGGGTCACGCGGTCAGCCGTCGCCACGTAGAGCAGGCCGGGGCGCGCGGGGTCCTGCATCAGCGCCGTAATCGCTGGCGCGGCGTCGGGCGTGGCGCTCAGGCCCATGTTCATAGGCTGCCAGGTGGTGCCGCCGTCGGCGCTGCGGAGGAGGCCATCCGCCGGAGTGGTCACGTAGAGGATGCGCGGGTCGGCGGGGTCGAACTGAATATCCGTAGCGGCGGGGAGGGCCTGCGCCCGCTCCCACTGCTCCCCAACCGTGTTGCTGACCCAGACGCCCTGCTCGGTGGCGGCGTAGAGTTGCTGCGAGTTGGCGGAATTCGTAACGAGAGCGTTCACGCTGGCGGGCAGGTTGGCGGCAGTCACGCGCATGGAGGACTGGCCCGCGTCCGCGAGTTTGAAGAGGCTGCCCTGATCCGTGACGACGTAGGCCATATCTTCAATAGGAAGCGCGGGAACCAGCAGCGTCACCTCGCCGTCGAGTTCGGCAGTGGCGGGGGACCAGTGGTTGCCGCCATTGGCGGTGGCAAAGAGGCCCCGGTTCGTGAGGACGTAGACCGCCTCGCTCGCGGGGGTGTTGGCAGCCACAGCCCGAACCTCGCCATCAAAGGTAGCGGGTAGCTCGCGCCACGCCTCCCCATCGGCGCTGAGGTACAGCGCGCCATCGGGAGCGGGGCGGAAAGCGTAGAAGAGATTCTGGCTCTGGCCCAGCGTGGTGCCGTCCTCTTCCAGAAGGCTGTCCATCGCCAGCGAGCGGTTGCTGTCGAGGGCAAAGGTGAGCGTCAGCCCGACGAGGACAATCAGGGCACCAACGATGGCTCTGGTGGCTAGTGAACGCATGTCGCTTTCTCCTCTGGCTGGGACGCCTCTTCCTCGTAGTGCTGGTACGACTTCCCGGCAATGCCTTGACCGATCAGTGCTCCTGTACGCCGGAGGGCCACATCCGCGCCTCCCCCACGCACTGCAACAACGCTTCCAATTGCTCCTGCTCACGCGTCATCGTGTCGAGCAGTTCTTGTTTGGTTCGTGGTGCCTGCATCAGTTGTCACCTGCGTCACTGATGAAGATTGGTGCTGGGCATCCTGTCGCGGGTACGTGGCTGCCGATGCAACAAGGGTGCCAGGGTGCTTCGGGTCAACGATTAGCACAGGCTGTGCCGGGCAAATAGGAGGGAGCAGAGATGGGGGACGTTCGTCCCGATGCAAAGTAGTACCATTTACCTACTAGAACGTTCACTTTCGGGGAATGTGACGCGGAAAAAGCGCCAGTTTTGCGAAAAAACAGTAGAGAAAGCGTGTGATTTATATCACTATCGAAAGAAAAACTCCACATCGGCACACTCATTGCTTTTCTGTTGAATACTGTCACTTGCTGTGTGACACCCGGACTCTGATGCCGCAACCGCAGCACCACATCACAGGAGAATCCTCATGGCCGAACCAGAAACCAAACGAGACCGAACGGGCGCAGGCGCTTACGACGCGACTGACACGGGCACCACGGGCGAGGCTCGCCCACGAGTGGGC
>DASVVH010000220.1:0-2229 GCA_036386615.1 Ardenticatenaceae bacterium | reverse complement strand
AATCCCGCTTCGCCAACGCCCTTGACCGCCTGCAACCGCTTCTCCTCAACGTTCAGTCGGGCGGCGGCAGTTGGCGCGCCCACAGCATCACCCATGACAGGGTGCTCGTGCGAATGCGGCCCATCGAGACCGCCTCGCCCTCCCTCTGGGCCGCCGTCGAGCAGATGCTTGAGGAGTCCATACAGCGCGGCATCCTCGCCCCCGCGCCGTAAAGTCGCAGGTTTCTGGAAAGCTCTGTGTCTATCCCAAGTTGCCCATCCTGCTATAATGATAGGTGTACGGATACACAAGGTTAGCATATAGGTTAGCCCAAGCACGAAGGGCGGGAAACGTGCTGACGCTCTACGCTAGGCATGTTGCTGGGTGGATCCCCTTAAGGTCGCTTCGCAGATTCACTTCGTTCAGGATGACATGGCTGTGGCTAGACCTTACTTGATGTACCAGTGTCGGTTAACCTCGTGGAACAGTACAGTTATGCAGTTGAGGGCGGAGGTAACGACCAATGGCTGAAAACCGCCCACGACTACCCGTTGAAAGTGAGTGCTCTACAGCGTGAGCGACGCGGAGCAACGGAGCGGGCAGGATGCCCGCGCTCCCGGCTTGTTCCAACTGCGTTACTCCTAAATGATTTGACCATCTCTCGCAAAGTGATTCGCTGACAGTGGTTAGCGTCGTCAATGGTCATCCATAGCCGAGGAGATAGCATGAGCACTTCTGAGAACACCATTGTGGACGTGGTAATTGTGGGCGCGGGTCCGGCGGGGCTGGGCGCGGCGCTCTACACCGCGCGCGCGGGCCTGGACACACTCGTCTTCGGCGACCCCTACAAGGGGCAACTCGCCCGCGCGGGCATCATCGAGAACTTCCTGACCTGGGTTGAGCCGGTGCAGGGCCTCGAAATCGTCGAGCAGATGGTCCGGCACGTCGAACGGTGGGAGGCACGCTTCGACGAGCGCGAGGTGCGCCAGATTGTGCGGCTGGAAGACTGCTTTCAGGTCATCACCGCCGACGCGGAGGCCGTCTGTGCCTACTCCGTTATCATCGCCACAGGGGCCAAGTGGCAGAAGCTGGGTGTCGAGGGCGAGGATCAGTATTACACCAAGGGCGTCGGCTACTGCACCCTCTGCGATGGCCCCCTCTACTCCAACCAGCCCGTCGCCGTCGTCGGGCACGGCAACGAGGCCGCGCTGGCCGCCCTCCGCATGAGCGAGTTGGCCTCGCACGTTGACCTCGTGAGCAACCGCGCCCGCCTGGGCGCGGAGCCGCGCCTGATGGACCGCCTCACCGAAACCTCCAACCTCACCGTCTACGAGGGTATGAAACCTGTCGAAATCGCCGGAGATGGCGAGAAAGTGACGGCCTTCCGCTTCCGCCCCCTGCGGGGCGAGCATCAGACCGAGCAGGTGGACGTGAACGCCGTCTTTGTGGAGGTCGGCACGCTGCCCGCCACCGCCATCGCGTCGGACCTGAACCTGGAACTCGACGGCCCCTACATCAAGGTGGACCGCGAGCAGCGCACCAGCCTGCCCGGCGTCTTCGCGGCGGGCGACCTGACGGGCGGGCAGGCGAAGCAGGCCAGCGTCGCCGTTGGCGATGGCACCAAAGCCGCTATATCCGCCATAGACTACGTCAAGAGCCTTGGCCTCAGCGCCGAGAAATCGAAGCTCCAGAGTGTCCAGTGGGGTGAGAGCGCTCGCCCGCCATCGAAGCCAGCATCACAGCCGGAAAGCAGCCAGCCCTCCATGAGCACTGACCGAGACGACCTGCACGATTACGTCGCCCACGACCCCGGTTTCCAGCGCATGTACGAGCGCTACACGCCGGACCCCAAATTCATCGAAGAAATCAAAGCCCTCCAGCCGGAGGCCCGTGTTGTCGTCATCAGCGCGACATGGTGCCCCGACTGCCGCCGCAACGTGCCGCGCTGGGCGCGCATCACCGAGCAACTGCCCGGCTGGAAGAATGAAATCTACCCGCGCGAGGACGAGGAGCGTGCCCGCAAGCTCGGCATTCGCGCCATCCCCACCTTTATCCTCTACGATTCCGAATCCAATGAGGAGCTAGGGCGCATCGTCGAGAACCCCGTCCTCGGCTCCCTGGAAGCCGACGTATTGAACATTCTCCGCGCCGCCAAAATAGAGGCCGCTGGAACGTTGATAGAATCTTGAGGTTTTCTCTACGGGCAAGGCCGCGTTCTCCCCTCATGCATCTCGACCTGAACTATGGACC
>DASVVH010000219.1:0-5954 GCA_036386615.1 Ardenticatenaceae bacterium | reverse complement strand
CTTCTTCAGACTCGTGCAACATAGAGATAATCATGGTAGTGAAGGTGGAAGCCGAGCTTTTGCGTCTCTCCCATCGGTTAGTCCATCACCCTGTCCAACCCTCTGACCAACCCGACGTGACCTTTCACCTTGCGGATGGCGAGGAGCGTCCCCTGAATGTAGGGCGCGGCTCCGCTGCCCGCATCGTGGCGCAGGGTGAGGCGCTCGTCCGCCGCGCCGAAGATGGCCTCCACGCTGATGATGTACCCCGGTAGGCGAACCGAGTGAACCTGACTGCCATTCAGCGTCGTGCCCCGGCTCTCTTTCGGGCCGATGGTCTCCTCAATAGGGATGGTGGTTTCGGGGTGCCTGACTTCCGAGAGGCGAAAGGCCAACTCGCGGGCCGTGCCGCTTGGAGCATCCATTTTGGCGTCCGAGGCGTAATCTATTATTTCCCAGTGGGAGAGGTACTTCGCCGCCTCGCAGGCGAAGCGCTGCAACAGCACCGCCGTGATGGCGAAGTTCCCGGCGGCGATGACGCCGACCTGCGCTTGCAGAGCGGCCTCGTGAATCTCCGTGAAATCCTCGTCCGTCAGCCCCGACGAGCCGATGACGACGTGGACGCCCTTGCGGATGGCCGTCATCACGTTGGCTTTCACCACGTCGGCCTTCGTGTAGTCCACTAGTACGTCTGTCGGCGTCTCCATTGCCTCTTCGACGGAGCCGCTAATCATCACATCGAGGCGCGAGTCCTCAAGAACGTCCCGCAAGTTCTCGCCCCGGTGCGTGCGCGAGACCGCCCCCACCAGGCTCAAATCGTTGGCTTCAGAGATTGCCACAGACAGGGGCGTTCCCACCCATCCCGTCGCCCCGGCGACACACAGCTTCAGTGCCATAGATTCAACTCCTGTCTCTGTGCAGATTGAGGGCACTATAGCACCCCTCTACAACTCGTGGAAACCGTAACGGCTATAGATGTGAAGTCCCTTATGTCAAGCAAAGCCAACAAATGCCAACATTGAAGAGCGATTGATGTTGGCTTTGCTTGACATAATGTGGTAGTCAAGACTTGCAACTTCCGCCTACAACAGCTTCGTGGCCGTCACTTTTGCATTTTGCACTTTTCATTTTGAATTGACCCATGCTCGCCCAACTCCGCAACTACCTCCAACTCGCCGCCGCGTACACCCGGCTGAACCTCAACGCGCAGCTTGAATATCGCGGGGCCTTCATCTCCCAGGTCGTCGCCATGTTCATCAACGACGCGGTGTGGGTCATCTTCTGGGCGCTCTTCTTCACCCGCTTCCCCGTCCTGCGCGGCTGGACCGTGCAGGATGTCATCACCGTCTGGGCTGTCGCCGCCTCCGGCTACGGCCTCGCCTACGCCATCTTCGGCAACGCTCTCTCGCTCGCCACCCTCATCGCGCAGGGGCAACTCGACGTGTGGATGTTGTATCCGCGCGCCCTGCTGCCGCACCTCCTGCTGGGCCGGATGCAGGCCACCGCCTGGGGCGACGCCCTCTTCGGTCTCTCCGTCTACCTCCTCTTCGTCCGCCCCGACCTGCCGCACCTGCTGCTCTTCCTCGGCCTCGCGCTTTCTGTCAGCATCCTCTTCGTAGGCTTCAGCGTTCTCAGTGGCAGCCTCGGCTTCTACCTCGGCAACGCCGCCATCCTGGCGGAGCAGTGGCAGTTCGCCATGCTTACCTTCGGCACCTATCCCGCCATCCTCTTCGAGGGAGCCGTCAAGCTCCTCCTCTTCACCTTCATCCCCGCCGCCTTCATCAACTACTTCCCCATCGAGGCGCTGCGCTCCCTCTCCCTCTGGCACGCGGCGATGTCGCTAGCGGGTTCGCTCACAATACTTGCAATTGGAGTATTATTCTTTTATCATGGTCTCCGCCGCTACGAATCCGGTAATCTCATGGAGATGCGCGGCTAAAACCAAACCGAATGCAGAATGGTGCGGCCCGGCAGATGATGTCCCTAGCAAAGGCTGTATTTTTGCATTCTCCTTTCCGCAATAGTAGCTGATAGATGCCCGATTTCTCCATCTACCTTGATTTCGCCAAGGACGCCGCCTGGCAGGCCGGGCGGCTCACCCTCGCCACCTTCCAGACGCAGTTCGACGTTATCTGGAAGGGCGACAACTCCCCCGTCACTATCGCGGATCGCGGCGCGGAAGAGTTGCTGCGCCGCCTCATTGAGAACACCTACCCCGACCATGCCATCGTCGGGGAGGAATTTGGCGAGACGCACCACGCCAACGCCTCCTTTCGCTGGATTCTCGACCCCATAGACGGCACCCGCTCCTTCATTCGCGGCGTGCCCCTCTACGGCGTCCTCGTCGGGCTGGAAGTCGAGGGCGAGATGGTCGTCGGCGTCGCCTACTTCCCCGGCCTTGATGAGATGGTCGCCGCCGCAAAAGGGCAGGGCTGTACCTGGAACGGCAGAGCCTGCCGCGTCTCCCAGGTGCGGAGCCTTTCCGAAGCGCTCCTCTGCTACACCGATGGCCCCAACTTCGCCACCTACGGGCGCGCTGCCGAGTGGCAGCGTCTCTCCGCCGCCGCCCACACCCTGCGCGGCTGGGGCGATGCCTACGGATACGCCCTCGTGGCGACGGGCCGGGCCGAGGCGATGTTCGACCCCATCATGAGCGTCTGGGACGCCGCCGCCCTCGTCCCCATCCTTCGGGAAGCGGGCGGCACCTTCACCGATTGGGCCGGAGAGAGTACGGCCTACGGAGGAAACGGTATCGGCACTAATGGATACCTGCTGGACGAAATCCTTGCGATTGTGAACCACGACAATCCTGAGTAGACAACCCCGCCACTATGGCGCGGGCGAACCAACCGAGTTGCCGTCTTTGCTGTCCCATTCCCAACAGCGGAGCAATCGTTCATGCCTCTTCGCGCCAGAGTCTACATCGGGATAGTCGTGCTAGTAGGAGCCGTTCTGAGCGCGTGGGCGTTCCTTCAAGGGCCTGTGCCACAATCGCAGTGGCTCCCCCTCATCGCCCTCACCCTCCTCACCACCCTCTCGCAACTCTTCCGCGCGGGCTGGCCCGGCAAACTTACCCTCTACGTAGATAACCTCTTCCAGTTTGCCGCCCTCCTCCTGCTCCATCCCTTTTTCTTCGTCCTCCTCGTCGTCACCTCGCACGTTGCAGAATCGCTGTATGAGCGCGTGGCCCGCCGCCCCGACCCCCGCCCCTGGCACATCCAGCTCTTCAACGTAGCTATGTTCATCGTTGCCGGGTTTGCCGCCCTCGGCATCGGAAGCCTCGTCGCGGGCACTCGTCTCGACCCCGCCATCTATTCCGCGCGAATGATTGCCGCCATCCTCGTGGCTGCCACCGTCCACATTTTCGTCAATAGCTTCATTGTTGCCTTCAGCCTCTACCTGGAGGAAGCGCTGCAACCCATTGAGGCGGGCCTCTTTAGCGCGGGCGTCTGGCTGACCGACTTCATCCTGCTCATGATGGCGTATGGAGCCGCTATCCTCTGGACGCTCAACCCCTGGCTCATCTTTCTCGCCATCTCACCCCTGCTCCTCATCTACCGCACCCTGCTGATTCCCCAACTCGAACAGGCCGCCCAGACCGACGCCAAGACTGGCCTGCTCAACGCGCAGAGCTTCATGGAGCGCTTCTCCGCCGCGTGGGAGCAGGCGCAGCGCCGCCAGCAGCCCCTCACCGTCCTCATGACCGACCTCGACCTGCTGCGGAACATCAATAACAGCTACGGCCACCTCGCGGGCGATGCCGTCCTCGCGGGCGTCGGGCAGATTATTCGTGACACTCTCCGCGACAGCGACATCGCGGGCCGCTTTGGGGGCGAGGAGTTCGCCATCGTCCTCCCCAACGTGGCCCAGGCCGAGGCCGCCGCCGTCGCCGAGCGGCTGCGCTGCGCCGTGCAGGAAGCCGCCTTCCGGGTGGAGACCAGCCCGACGCCCATCCACGCCACCATGAGCATCGGCATCGCCTCCTTCCCGCAGGACGCCGCCGCCCCCAAAGACCTCATCCATCGCGCCGACGTAGCCGTCTACCAGGCCAAACTCCAGGGCCGCAACTGCATCGTCCGCAGCGACGAGGCCCCCGACACCTTTACCCACGAAAGCCCCGCCCCCGCCTGACGCGCCACCCCGCGCAATCTGCCATTCTGAGCAATGCAAAGGCGGGTTCACCAAAGGGAACCCGCCCGCCATCTTCAACAACCAGCCTCGGCCTGCGCTCGGCTGCTGCGCCTGTCGAGCGTTATGCAGGTTCTGTCCGGGCCTCAACAAATCCACTGACCAGTTCGGCAAAGCGGCCATGTTGTTCGAGGAAGCCCGAATGCCCAGCGGGCTTGAGTGTCACCAGGTCGGAGGTCGGAATGTGCTCGTGGATATAGACACTGGCTTCGGGAATCGTCAATCGGTCACGGTGCGCCGCGATAACGAGGGTTGGAACCGGAATCGTGGGGAGCGTGCGGCTCTCATCGAAGCCAAACATCGCCAGATTGCCGCGCGCCTGTACTGCGGGTGAGGAGATAGGCTGGAAAAGGGTAGTGAACTCCAGTTGGCCTCGTGTGGGGCGGGAGCCAAAGCCTGTAAACGCATTGACGAGATGCAGCGAGCCATTCCAGTAACTCAACCAGTTCATCAGCTTCACCACAGGCGACAGCACAACGGTGAGATACATCAGGGGCACCAGCACCGGCTTCTCCAGGGCGTGCAGCAGACGCTTGAGGAAGGTCGTCTTCGCCGGGTCCGTGTAGGTCGTGTGAACCAGAATCAATCCGACGACCCTCGATCCGAGTTGGTCGGGGAAGAGGCGGCAAAAAGTCTGCGTAATCATCCCGCCGATACTGTGCCCCAGGAGCACCACCGGATGGTCTCCTGCCAGGCCGACGACGACGGAAAGGTACTGAGCCAGCTTCTCAAGTTTGTAGTCCTTGTCGGTGGGTTCGGAAGATTCACCCAGTCCGGGGAGGTCCCACACAATCAGCCGGAACCGCTTCGCGAGATCGCGTTTGGCGTAATACCAGACCGTGCTGTTCATGCCCCAGCCATGCGTCATGACGATGGTGGGCGCATCCTCTGGGCCATAGAACTCGACGTGTAGCTCAGTGCCATCGGGGGCCTGAACACGCTCTTTGCGTCCCTCGCGGGTCATCCGGGGTTCATCCGCGTCGGGCCCTCCCACCAGGAACAGGACGAGAGGCCGCCCCAGCAGCGAAAGCGCCACCATGAGCACCCCACCCATGAGGTACGCCGTGCCGACTACGATTCCGTTATACCAGGCATAAATCAGGTAGCCGCCCCCACCCAACACAGCCAGGGAGAGCAGGCCAACAATCCACCATAACAGCATCAGGACTGGAAACACAGATAAGACCTTTCTTGTGAGGCAACGCTGAGACAGGGCGAGAAGGCAGACAGAATGGACAAGAATGCCGTCCGCCATCAACAGCCTTCGCCTTCAGGTTGCTACGGAGTGAAGAAGGAATCTTTCTCTCCGCTGGGGTTTGTAAGTTCCCCAGAGCGTTGCTTGAGCGTCCGTCGTAGTAGGCAATTCCTACGCCACGAGCGCTTCCGGAAAGTAGCCTGTTACGCGAAGAGCAAAAGTCATTGGGAGCTTGTGTTGAACGCATTTTCGGCTATAATATCCCTTATTCACTTACCCGCCTTCAATTCAAACCCAGGAGTTAAACCATGTTCGTCCTCACCGCCGTCCCTCGTTCCCCTCGTGCCATGCGCCTGCCCCGTCTCCATGACATGCAAATTTTCAATGTCATGAAATGTACACATTTTTTCGCGCTGCCGCCTCACTTTACTCTGAACGCAGTCCCTCACCGCGCCCCTCGCCCGGCGCTTCAGCGTGCAAATGGTGCCAAAACGTCGCCCCAAAACCCCTCCCCCGCGCCCAAACACTGCCAGCAGCGCGCGAATGTCATCAAAAGCAATGTCGGGAAATGCAGGGATGCACAGAGGAACCT
>DASVVH010000218.1:0-5996 GCA_036386615.1 Ardenticatenaceae bacterium | reverse complement strand
CAAGTGCTTCGTAGTCATTGACACGCCTCGCCGCGTCGCGTACAATGGGCCATCTTCCGTTCCCTCCCTCGAACAACTACTGTCTGAGAGGCTGTCGTGGATGAACACCAGACGAATCTTGTTCCCGCCGTAGACCGCGCCATCCAGATTCTGCACTCCTTCCAGTCCGGCGAGGAGAGCTTTGGCGTCTCCGACCTGAGCCGTATGCTCGACCTGAACAAGAGCACCGTCTTCGACATTCTGAACACGCTAACCCATTACAACTTCCTTGAGCGCGACGAGGAGCACAAGAAGTATCGCCTCGGCCCCGCGCTCTTCCATCTGGGCAACCTCGTCGGGGCGCGCCTCTCTACCCGCGACGTGGCTCACCCCTTTGTCCGCGACCTCGCGGCGGATTATGGCGTGACGGCCATCCTCGGCAGCTTCACGCCCAACAGCCGCGTGATGATTCTGGACAGCGCCGAGCCGGAGCTTGACGTGAAAATCTCGGTAGCTATCGGCAGCCGCATCGAGCATTGGGCGGGTATCTTCGGTAAGATTTTCCACGCGGCGATGCCCCCCGACGAGTTCCACGCCCTCCTGAGCACCAAACCAATGCGGCCCCTGACCGAGAAGACGCAGATGGACCCCGACCTCTACACGCAGGAGTTGGAGCAGGTACGGGAGCAGGGCTACGCCACCGATGGCGAGGAATACCTGCCGGGTGTTCGCGCTGTAGGCGTGCCCGTGAACGACCGCGAGGGCCGCGTGGCGGCGGCGCTCATCGTGATGGGCTTTGTTCGCCACATGGACGACGAGAAGGTGGAGCGGCTCACTGAAGAGCTGCCGCGAGTTGGGCGGCGCATCTCCGAACTGCTCGGCGCGCGCGAGTACCCGCAGTGGAACGGCACCTGGGCCGAGTAGACGAAGGAAAGCAACGTGACCACCCGCTTTGCTTCGCCCCTCGCCACCGCACCGCGCCACGACATCGAGGCGCACCACGCCCATCGTGCCCGTCGAGACGGGGTCGCTGCCGCGCTGGGAGACGAAGGCCCGGCGCGTGCGGGATTTGCGAGAGGAGTAGAGTTGGAGGGGGCTTGTGCTGCAATGGGATGAAGTCGAAGTTATATCAGCACTTGAAGCTATCCCGGAGGTGGATGCCAATCGGACCCGATACGAGTTTCAAGTTCCTGGCGATGAATTAGCGCTCAACCTGGTAATAGAGCCTGATGTTGGGGATGTATATTTCAAGCTGTACTGCGGTGAGAGTAAGAGGCCAATCCTTTCACTACGACTCATCAACTGCACCCGTGTTGCCTCTACCAGGGATAAATCGGGCGAGGCTCTGGTGTTTGAGCCTGCTCGCATGTTCGGTGACCAATATCGGTACGATGTGGAACCCTGGGTGCGCGCTGGCGTTCGATTGGCGGTGAGACCTCACATTATGATTGAGGTTTTCTGACGGTGTAACAAGGATTGGTGGGTCGAAGTAAGGATTACTGAGCGAGGGGAGGAATCAGGGCTGAGTCAACGTAGCACGCCTTGTGATATAACTAACAACAACTATATAGCAGTTACTTGTCGCTATACTGGCCGCTTATCGCTCGCCAGTACTGGCCGTTACTGGCCGATACTGGTCTCTGGGCCGTCCGCCCCCTTTCTCGCTCCCTCTCCCACTTTGGCACAGCCCTGGGGAAGGAATGCCCACATCACGGAAAGGCGGCTACCGCGTTATATAAGATGCAAAGCGGCCACAGGGGGCGCGAAAGTAGACTTAAAGCACAAGCGTGATATAATGTTCGTCTGACTCTCTCCTGAACTATGAGGTATTTGGCCTAATTGGTCCATACCTCTGGGAATCAGGGGGTAGAGTCTGTTATAATGATAGCCTGATTAACGACAAGATAGCGGTGCGGCCACTGCACGGATGCAGCGTGCCCTGCACTGACTCGTTCCCCGCTGGGCATCCTCGCGGTTGCTGGACCCTCACCCTCTGAACCATTCCAGCATCTCCCAGTGGTCATCGTGGAAGGACATAGGTACATAAGATGTGCGGTATCGTGGGATACGTAGGTGAGAAGCAGGCGCTTCCCATCCTGATGGACAAGCTCCAGATGCTGACGTACCGGGGCTATGACTCTGCGGGCGTGGCCGTCTCGGAAAACGGTCACTTCTACGTCGAGAAGACCAAGGGCAAGGTGTCTGACCTCGCGGCGGTGATTCAACCGCACAAGGCGACTGGCTCGATTGGGCTGGGCCACACGCGCTGGGCCACGCACGGCGAACCCTCGACGGTGAATGCTCACCCGCACCTGGACTGCACGGGGAGGCTGGCCGTCGTGCAGAATGGCATCGTCGAGAACTTCTGGGAACTGAAGCAGGAACTCATCGAGAAGGGGCACAAGTTCCACTCGGAGACGGACACCGAGGTCATCGCCCACCTGATTGAAGAGTATTACGACGGCAACATCACCCACGCCGTGACCCTTGCCATGCAGCGCATGGTGGGTTCGATGGCGCTCGTCGTCGTCCACAAGGACGAGGAGGACCGCATCGTCGCGGCCAAGCTGGACTCGCCCCCGCTCATCATCGGCATCGGGCGCGGCGAGAACCACATCGCCAGCGACATTCCGGCCCTGCTGCGGTACACGAATCGCATCTATCCCCTGGAAGATGGGGAGATTGCCAGCGTCTTCCGCGACAAGGTTATCGTAGACAATTTCAAGGAGCCGAACAGCCCGCGCATCTACGAGCGCAAGGTGATGGTCATCAACTGGACGCCCGAAGTGGCCCAGAAAGAGGGCTATGAGCACTTCATGCTCAAGGAGATTCACGAGCAGCCCGAAACGGTTGACGCGACGCTGCGGGGGCGGCTGCCGGAGCACAGCGAGGGCGAGGTTCGCATCCCCGAACTGAACCTGACGCCGGAAGAGGTGCAGGGTATCGAGCGGCTGACTTTCGTCGCCTGTGGCACGGCGTACTACGCCTGCCTCGTCGCCAAGTACCTCTTCGAGCAGGCGCTTCGCATCCCTGTGTCGGTGGACATCGGCTCCGAGTTCCGTTACCGCAAGCCGATTCTGGGCAAGAACGAGATGGTCATCGCCATCTCCCAGTCGGGTGAGACGGCGGACACGCTCGCCTCGATGCGCGAGGGCATCGAGCAGGGCGCGAAGGTGCTCGCCATCACTAACGTTCTGGGCAGTTCCATCGCGCGCCTCGCGGACGGCGTGCTCTACACGCGCGCCGGGCCGGAAGTGGCTGTCGCCTCGACCAAAGCCTTCACGGGGCAGTTGGTCGGGGCACACCTGCTCCTGCAATACATGGCGCAGTACCGCGACCTCGCTCCCGACGCGCGCCAGCGCATTCTGGACCTGCGCCCCGCGCTGTGGCGCTTGCCCGCGCAAATGCAGAGCATCCTGAACGACACCGCGAAGGTGCAGGAAATCGCCCAAAAGATTGCGAAGGCCCCCCTGGCCTTCTTTATAGGGCGCAACCTTGACGAGCCGATTGCCCAGGAAGGCTCACTCAAGCTGAAAGAGATTTCCTATGTCAACTCGCAGGGGTACGCGGCGGGCGAACTCAAGCACGGCACGCTGGCGCTGCTGAACGATGGCGTGCCCGTCATCGCGCTGGCGACGCAGGCGAGTGTCTACGACAAGATGGTCTCCAACGTGCAGGAGGTGCTGGCCCGCCACGCGTGGGCGCTCGGCATCACGCAGGAGGGGGACGAGCGGCTGACGGCGCTCGTCGGCGAGGAGAACATGCTGACCATCCCCCGGACTAACGACTGGACGGCCCCCATCCTCTCGGTCCTGCACGTGCAACTCCTCGCCTACTACGCGGCGCTCGCTCTGGACCGCGACATAGACCAGCCACGCAACCTTGCCAAGAGCGTGACGGTGGAGTAATGGCAGTGATACAACGAATACGGGAACTCTATCGAATCATCTCACCGGGCCTGGGGCTAAAGCGCTGGCTTGTCCTCTCGCTCGTGGGCCTCATTCAGGTTATTGTCGGCGTGGCACTCCTGCTCGTGGACATGCTGGAGCGGGCGCGACGGCGATCACTCATCTCATTCCTGACGCTTCGCTTCCTCCCACGCGAGATTCGCCAGTTGAGCGCGATGGCCTTCTTCAGTACCGGCGTGGCGCTGGCCTACGTCGGCTGGCAGCGTTTCAGTCGCTCGCTCATGCGGGTGATGCTACCGGAGCAGCCGGAGGCTGAGTTGAGCCAGGTGCTCCTCCAGCGTCAGCGCGCGGAGCGTGGACGGAGGGTGGTCGTGCTTGGGGGTGGCCCCGGCCTGCTGCCCGTCATTCGCGCGCTCCAGATGCTTAAGGAAGAGGTTCGCATAGATGTGATTCTCACGCCGACGGGCGAGGGGCGCATCGTGCAGGAACTCCGCAACTCCTTTGGCCTTTCGGGGCAGCAGATTATTTACGCGACGCTGGATGATGCCATCCTCTACGCCGAGCTAGCGGACGGCACGCTGTTGGAGGGAGCGGCGACCATCAACCGTTCCTCTGCCGCGCAGATTACGAATCTCTTCCTCAGCCGCGACATTCGCCGCGTGCAGGTGTGGGAGTCTGAAAACAACGGCAAGAGCGCGACGGCCCGCCTGCGGGATTACATGCCCGCTGTCTCCGAGGCGGCGCTGGACGCCATCAACCACGCGGAGTTGATTGTCTTCGCGCCGGGCCGCATCTACACGCACGTCCTGCCCAGCCTGACGCTTCCGCGTCTGGCGCAGGCGGTCCGTGAGAGCGAGGCGTCCAAGGTCTACTTCGCGAACCTGATGACGGAGCCGGGCAAGACTGACAACTGGACCGTCGCCGATCATCTGGAGACGATTCAGAAACTGAGTGGCGTCGTCATTGACTACGCCATCGTTCATCAGGGCAGCATCAGCCCGCCCATGCTGCAACAGTACCACAACGAGGGCGCGGACGTGGTGCGCGTCGAGTCAGAAGAGGGGGACGAGGTGATGAGCCGCCTCATCTTCGCGGACACGGGTGAGCAGACGACGCTCGTCGAGGGCGCGGTCATTGTCAGCGGCGACATCATCACCGAGGCCCCGCAGACCGTCTCCTTCCAGCGCGACGGGGCGACGGTCCTACGCGAGATGCCCGTCGTCCGCCACGACCCGAAGAAGGTGGCTCCCCTGTTGCGGCGGCTCCTCTCTGATAAAAGCTAGGCTGTGCGAGAAAGCGAAGGAGTGGGTGCTTACAAGGGTTTCTACGATTTAACAGGCTGCCATATCCTACCGCACCACCGTTTTACACGGTTTGCATACGAGCAAACAAGGTGTGACGATGGCTACGTGTGATAAACTGCTTCAGAAGGCACGGAATAACCGCAAAGGGTTGCGCTTCACGGAGCTAGAGAAGCTGGCCCAATGCTTCGGATTCTACCTTGCCCGCCAGGGCGGAACCAGCCATCGTGTCTACAAGGCGGAAGGGCGAATTACCTTCTTTGTCCTCGAACCCGACAAGAACGGCAAGGCGCGGCCCTATCAGGTGAAACAGGTACTTGATGAGATTGACGCTATTCTACAGGAACGGGGGGAGAGCTAATGTATCGCTACAACTATCGCGTGTTTTGGAGCGATGAGGATGAGTCATTCGTTGCCATCGTTGAAGGCGTGCCGGAGTTGTGCCGTCTCTCTGCCTTTGGCGATACACCTGAAGCGGCGCTAGCCGACATGGCGACAGTTCTTCAACTTGCCGAGGAAATGTATCGAGCAGAAGGTAAGGAACTACCGTATCCACAAGGAATGGCACAAACAGTTTAAAAGAACGAGCTGAGACAGCATACAGCTATCAGCTACCTTCCCTCTCTCTTCGCTCCGCCTCTCGCGCCGCGCGTCCGGTTCTTCGCAGGGTGCGGATGCCGATGAGCATGGGGAGCGCAAAGCCGAAGATAGCAATCAAGGCCAGAATCGCGCGGAAGTTGGCCGGGTCACCGATACCCTGCGCGATGTAGTAGCGGGAGGTTCTGACCGATAGGAACCAGCAGAGGAA
>DASVVH010000217.1:0-3071 GCA_036386615.1 Ardenticatenaceae bacterium | reverse complement strand
GATGATAAAATCCTCTTCGGGCATGAGATTCGCTCCTCGGATGGGTGTGGTAACCGAATCCGTAGCGAATCTCGTGCCGCTTTGTTGCTAGCCCTTTTCTTTGCCACCTACTTACCCTGTTGCTTACTAGCACCAATGGTTGATAGGTTGCGTTGCGGTCACGATTTCGCCCGTAAGCAGATTGAGCTGTGCAGTTTGCAGGACTCGGGAGTATGATCTTGAGGTCGGATCGAGCGGATCGTCCTGAATGCCTCGCGGTCCATATACCCAACCAACCAGTTCGAGGTGGTCCTCATCCAGAAACCTGAGATCAGACAACGCGAATGCTGAGTCCAGGTCACTCCGTAGACGTATTGACTGAATTGGCTCATTCGAGCACCTCTTCACCGGAAGAGTCGTGGTTTCCGTAACCAGTTCAGGTGTGGGGATAAGGCCAGCGCCTTCTGTGATGAGTGCGGTTGCCGTAGGTGCGCTCGGCGGGGGCATCGTTTCGCTGGAAGTCGGCTGAAGGGCAGGCGTGATGAGGGCTGTTGCCGTGTTTGTGCCAGAAGGAGTCATTGTTTCGCCGGACATCGGCAGCAGGGTAGGCGTGATGACCTCGGCTGAGGGTGGAGGGTCCACACGGGTAGCTGGTGAGTTTATGGCGTTGCAAGCAACAAGCCATAGTGAGAGGCAAACGATGGCGGCTCGCAGAAGCTTCAGGCGGTGCATAGTTGGCCCATTAAAA
This sequence comes from Ardenticatenaceae bacterium, assembly GCA_036386615.1. Classification (GTDB taxonomy): domain Bacteria; phylum Chloroflexota; class Anaerolineae; order Ardenticatenales; family Ardenticatenaceae; genus DASVVH01. The sequence continues at coordinate 2,344 of DASVVH010000217.1, read as the reverse complement.
CAGAAATGAATGCTGGGATCAATCCCCTGCCTTGGTGCCTTGCAAAGATGTCACACCTACTACCCTGGCGAGGCGGCGCGGTAGAGGTCGCTGAGCGCGAGATACACGCGCTCGCTGAGTTGCGTGACGCTGCGCCGTCCAGGGCGGTTGAGCAGCTTTTCCAGGCATATCACGGTCTGTACTCCGCCGGAAGGGGGACGGGCCGCCCCGACTCCACCGAGACGAAGACCCCAATCTGCTTCGCCCTGGCTGTCACCTGCCCGCTTGCTCGGCTGGTAAACTCAGCGCCCAGAACGAACCGTGCGCGGCCCGCCTCCTCCATCCACATCCGCGCCTCAATCACCTCGGAGAGCCGCGCGGGGGCCAGATAGTCAATCTCAGTCCGTGCCAGTGTCGGTGCGATTCCTCGTTCGAGCAGGGAGCCAAGCGGCAGCGTCCGCTCGGCAAAGAGGTTCCGCAGATCCTCCAGCCAGCGAACGTACACGAGATTGCTCACCACACCCGCGAAGTCAATCTCGTAGGTCATCACCTTGAATGCATGTCGAATCTCCAGCACGTTCATTGTCCAGGCTCCACCTTACCGCCGCCGCGCGGCCTCCTCCATCAGCGAGGGATGCACCGTCCATTCCAGCAGGTGCATCCGCAGCGCGTCGGGCGTCAGCGCGCCAAGCTCCGTATAGGTGCGCGTAATCCAATTGAGCGGCGTCACGTCAAACAGGTGCATGTCCTGCGTCACGCCCTCCGGCGGGGCTGGCAGCAGCCCCTCGGCGGCGCGGGGGTCGAGCGCGATGAGCGGCTCCAGCGCGTCGGGCACCAGCTTGTAGTCGTTCGCCAGCACCAGCACCGGGCGGTGCAGGAAGTGCGCCAGCCCCGCCAGCCCCATTGTCCCGACCTTGTGGACCAGCCCGCGCTGGCTCATCGCGTCCGCGCCCAGCAGCAGCGTCGCGTCCCGCAGGTAGTTCGGCGCGGCGCTGTCCGGCACCAGATGGATTGTATGCGAGGTGCGCGCCAGCCTCTCGGCCAGCGTCCGACCCTCCCCGCCCGGCTCGCTCGCCGCCACGACGACGCGCCAGCGGCACCCCTGCCGCGCCGCCTCCGTCAGGACGTGCTCCACCGTCGCCGAGTGCGAGAGCGTCACAATCGTCGCGTCCAGCCCTATCTCCAGCGCCACCTCGCGGGCATAGAGCCGCCCCGCTTCCGACAGCAGCGCCACGTCGTTTTCCATCCGCGCCGCCACCCCCGCCGCGCCATCCGGCCCGTCGGCAGCCAGCAGCGCGTGGTTGACGACGTGCAGCAAAGGGGCCATACTCGGCTGCGCCCGCACCATCCGCGCCCCCAGCCGCCCCAACAACGTGCGAAAGTCGTCGCTCTCGCTCTCCGCTGCCATTCGCAGCAGCCGGGCCGCGCGGGCACCGAGCGCCATCGCGCCACTCGTCCGGTCAGAGGACAGCGCCTCCAACTCTCGTTCCAATTCGTCAGGTAGGCTCATAGCTTCGCTTCTTTAACAGGGGAGCTAGCTGATTGGGATACGATAGACCGTGATATTGTAAACAGTATGGATCTCTATATCTTGGGTGGGCTCCCTGCCAATACTCCCTGCCAAGCTCAAGGAGAATTCATAATAAATATGCAAGGGGGTTTGAATGTCAATCAAGGTACTTCCACTCCGTACAGATAGTTATCCTTATAAAGGTGAAGAGCAGCTTCCTTTCCGGCTACGTGATCGGACTACAGAAATTAGCGCAAGTAGGAGAAAAGGCGGATGCGGCACGTTCTCACTTCAATGATAGCTCTTCTGCTTTTTGCAGTCTCTCTTGTTGGCTGTGCTTCTACTACTACTGGAGGTACAGTTAGTAACGGTGATACCCAGGAGGCTGCAATTGTGCAACCGATGGTTGAAGCAAGCAATACACCAGATTCTTGCGGACAGCCGTTGGCAAATGAGGCAATCCAGCAGGCAGACTTTCATGGATTGCTGGCAGGAGAATCATCTATCGAAAGTATGCTACACGAGTTAGGTGAGCCTACGAAGACAGATTCATTTTCTCTAGGCGAAGAAGAATACGTTTACTTCCCAGTGGATGACTCTACTGGTCGCGCGGTCCAGTATAACGTTTACGTGAAGGACGGGACTGTCGATTCAATTGTTGAAGGGTTCGCTAATGAGGCCTATGACAATCCTGCGAATCCTCCTTCGTTGTCAGAGATGACAACGAGTTATGGATGCCCCGACCTCGTTTTCCTCGTATCATTTGGTGAGGAACCATCAGATACATACCACGGGGCATATCTGCTGTATCCACAAACGGGAATCGAGTTGCTAATAGAGGGGCTGCCACTCACT
>DASVVH010000216.1:0-9740 GCA_036386615.1 Ardenticatenaceae bacterium | reverse complement strand
GGCCTCGGTAGGTATCTGATGCCGGGGAGCATGGAGGGGCACGGTGCGCTTGAGGCATCAGGGGACTATATCTACAGTGCCCATGAAGGGCTGTACGTCCTCCACTATACCGGGGGCACGCTCCCCGTGTATACCTCCTATCTGCCCCTCGCCTCCCGCAATCGCTAGGCGGCGCGGCAACAAAACAGAAGGGGGGTGCTCCTGGTGAATGGAGCACCCCCCTCCCTGTCACTTCCCACTCCTAGCCGTTCGCGCGAGCAAACTCCACCATGAACTGCGCCAGCGCCCGGCAACTCTCCACCTCCGTCGCGTTGTACAGCGAGGCGCGGATGCCGCCGACCGAGCGGTGCCCCGCTAGCCCCACCATGCCCTGCGCCTTCGCCTCCTCCACGAAAGGCTTCTCCAGCCCCTCGTCCGCCAGCCGGAAGGTCAGATTCATCAGCGAGCGGCTACCCGCCGCCGCGTGCCCTCGGTAGAAGCCGCCGCTCTCATCAATCGCGTCGTAGATGAGCTTCGCCTTCCTCCGGTTCCGCTCCCCAATCGCCTCCAGCCCCCCGTTCTCCTCGATCCAGCCCAGCACCAGATTCACCATGTAGACCGCGAAGACGGGCGGCGTGTTGTACAGCGAGTTGTTCTTCGCATACGTCTTGTACCGCAGCATCGTCGGCGGCGCGCTCCCCGCCTGTGCCAGAAAATCCTCGCGCACCAGCACTACCGTCACCCCCGCCGGGCCGATATTCTTCTGCGCCCCCGCGTAGATGAGCGCGAACCGTTCAGCCTCCAACGGGCGCGACAGAATATCACTGCTCATATCCGCCACCAGCGGGGCCTCGCCCGCCTCCGGCCACCAGTGCCACTGCGTCCCGTAAATCGTATTGTTCGACGTGACATGCACGTAAGCGGGCGACTCGCTCAGGCGAATCTCCTCCCGGCGCGGAATCCGGCGGTACTGCTCCTCCTTCGTGCTCGCCGCGACATGGACCTCTCCGATGCGCTGCGCCTCCTCCAGCGCCTTGTCCGACCACACTCCCGTCAGCACGTAATCCGCCACCCCGCCCCCCACCAGGAAGTTCATCGGCACCGCCGCGAACTGCGTGCTCGCCCCTCCCTGCATGAACAGCACGCGATAGCCCTCCCGGAGGCCCAGCAGCCGCTTGAAGCGCGCCTCCGCCTCCGCGTTAATCGCCTCGTACTCCTTGGAACGGTGGCTCATCTCTAGAATGGACATCCCCCGCCCCTGATAATCCAGCAGTTCCGCCTGCGCCTGTTCCAGCACCGTCAGCGGGAGCGCCGCAGGCCCCGCGTTGAAGTTATGAATCCTGCTCACAATCAACTCTCCTATGCTTTGACACAAACACACCGCAGAGAGGGTAACGATTTCCCCTGTCTCTACGGTGAGCCTTTCCATATATCATACCCAAAAACCCACGAACGTTAAGTAACGCCAGGGCCGTATCAAAACGAGAGAGCAGGAAGTGAGCATTGTGAATTGAGGGAACGGGCACAGGTGCCGAGACCGCATTATGTGAACAAAAGCCAACAAAAACCAACATTGAAGCGCGAATAATGTTGGCTTTGATTGACATAACGCGTACAGATAAAAGTAAGCACCGCAAGCCTGCAACTTGTCAACTAACTACCAGTTCCTCAGGAATTTGGCACTTGAGGTCTTTTATATATGTAGAAACACACGTTTTTTCTCAAGCACTCAATGGCGAAGCACTGAACAGAAGTCCCCTCATTCTATAGTGCTACGCCAATCTTCACACCCTTAACCTTGAAACTCAGGAGGAGAAAATGCCGTTCTCGCCTCAAGCGCCTACTGTTGGCTGTGCCGTTCTTTGTGTCCGTTCTCGCCTAAAGCGCCTACTGTTGGTTGTGTTCTTTGTGCCTTTGTGGTGAAAGGCCGTTATCCGTTGCCGTCCTGCATCGAACGCGCATGGTAGCGGCTCGGATGTCCACCACTCCATGCTTGCTTGGTGCGCGCTACAGTATCAATGTAAGGCACCAATGCGGGGCATTTTCAAGGCCCTACGCCACCTCCATCTCTGTTGGCCGCTGCCCACAACATGACATGCATATTTTCGATGTCAATAAATGTACATATCTTTATCGTCAAGTTCCCCACTGCTCTCAGGGCACTCCACACAAACACTTCCAATCCGGGAAAATGTGGGGGTCTGCGCGTCAATACCTGTCGTTCGCCCTCTCCGTCCACCGTCTACCGTCTACCGTCCATTCCGCATCCCGCACTCCAAACGGTTGCCCATTTCCCGCGCGCGGGATACTATCTTCGCATCACCTGCCAAGGGAACGAAAACAGGGGCGAACATTGCGCCCGCCCCTGCCCTGTCGCAAATCCTTGAAAGGCTGGTTACTCTCGATTGAGCTTGGATTGGCCCGCGCCCGGCCTCGGCTTCTTGAAGCCCTCCGGCAGCGATGTCAGATTCGGGTGGCTCCCCTCTTCGGCCTCATCGCTGGGCCGCCACTCGGTGGGCCGCCCGCGCTCATCGGGGAGCGCCGTGTCCGGCATCTCCGCACTTCCCGCCTCCGGGCGCGTCTTCGTCCCCGGCATATCCAGCAGGTCGCGCGCGGTGCCCGGCTCTATCTTTTCGCCCTGCGGCACGGCGGCCCCTTTGCGGCTCGCCCCTTCCGCGACAGTCTGATCGTCCTGGTCCTTATGAGCCATCCTTGGCCTCCTCTTAGAAACGAGAGAACTTCTTTGTCCGGTCCATGCCGAAGCACGCTATATGCCAGGGAAAGGAATCCCCAATGATGGACTTGCCGCCCACCCCCGAAGAGTGGGCGCAGATGCTCAACGAGCTTGCCAGCGCCGCGCTGGAGGCGATCCGGTCTGACGACACCCAAAAGCGGCAAGCCACCGCATCGGGCCTGCGCGAGATTCGCCTCCTGATGGATGACATGCCGGAGATTGCCGCCTTCGTTGACGTGCTCGCGCGCTGGCTTGAGGGCGAACCGCCGACTCGTGCCGTTATCCAGCGTCTGGAGGTGCCCTACCGCCGCGCCGTCTCGGCCATGCTCGAAGATGCACGCCAGGCCCCAGGCGCTGCCCCCCAGGAACCCATCTCGCGGCGGGTGCTGGGGCAACTCGTCGCCGCCGTCATCATCGCCCGGATGTCCGACGACGAGGCTGTGCAGCGCAAACTCGCCGCCCACCTCGTCACCATCCAGGGCCAACTCGACCGCGAATGGCGGAAGCGGCTGCGCCCCCTCCTTGAAAACCTACGCGCCGTCCTCGGCGGCACCGACCCCCTCTCGCTGCCCCTGCCCGATGACCCGCTCTATCAACAACTCTGGCTCAACGCCCGTGAGCTACTTCTCGCCAGAGAACTCGGCGATGAGGCAGCCAAAGCGCAACTGCTGGATCGTCTCGTCCACAACGCCACCTTTGTGCTGAAAGCCAACAGCCCGGAACTGACAGAAGCCCTCGTGCGCTCCCTCCTGGACGTACAGCGTCAGGCCCTCGAAACCCAGGCGCTCGGCATCGCTACCCTGATTGGGACTATCCGCGCCCACCTGCAAGGGCTGGACGCGACGCCCCTTGCCACTCTGCTCGAAGGCGAGGAACTTGCTGCCTGGCAACGCATCCTGGAAGAAACGGAAGCAACCCCATGACCCTCAACGTCCCCGACTACTATCAGGCGCAAATCGTCCCACACGATGAGCTACGCGCCCGCGTCGAGCGCTTTCAACGGGCGCTCCAGGTGGCGAACCTCGACGGCGCGCTCGTCACGCACAATACGGGTCTCTACTATCTGGCAGGCACCATCCAGCCCTCGCAGCTTTACCTCCCCACGAGTGGCGAGCCGCTGCTGATGGTCCGTCGCAACGAGGAGCGCATCTGCGTAGAGTCGCCCTGGCCTGTCATTCCGCTCCGCTCCTTCCGCAACCTGAGCGACACCATCGCCGTGCGTGGGCCGCTGCCACAGCGCCTCGGCATCGAGTTGGACATGATGCCCGTGCTCGCCTTCCGGCGCTACGAGCAGGCGCTGCCCGGCGTGGAGTGGCAGGACGTGGGGGGCGTGCTGCGCGCCCAGCGCTCCATCAAGACGCCCTGGGAGATTCAGAAGATACGCGCCGTCCAACCCCTCGCCCGCGCCATGTTGAGCGCCATCCCGGACCTGCTCGACGCGGGGCAGACCGAGGTGGAGTTTTCCGGGCGGCTCGAAGCCTACGCCCGCGCGCGGGGGCATCAGGGGCGCGCGTGGCTGCGCGCCTACAACTCGGAGATGTTCTGGGGGCACATCATCGCCGGGCCAAGCGGCAGCATTGGCTCCTTCTTCGACTCGCCCAACGGCGGCTGGGGGCTGAATCCCGCCAAGCCCGACGGCCCCGGCGAGCGCGTCATTCGGCGCGGAATGCCCGTCCTCGTGGATTACGTCGCCGCGCACGGCGGCTATAACCTCGACCAGAGCCGCACCGCCGTCGTCGGCCAACTCCCTACCGAACTGGAAGCCGCCTACGCCGCCACCGTCCGCGTGCAGGATGCCGTCATCGCGGCGGCGCGGCCCGGCGTCTTCGGCAGCGAACTCTTCGATTTGGCGAAAGAGGTGGCCGAGCGCGAGGGCATTGCCGACGGCTTCGGCGGGCGCGGCGACAACCAGGCGCGCTTCGTGGGGCATGGCATCGGCATCGAGATAGACGAGCTACCCCTGCTCGCCGCCGGGTGGGGCGAGCCGTTGGAGCCGTGTATGGTCTTCGCTCTGGAGCCGAAGTACGTCCACCCCACGCTCGGCATCGTCGGCCTTGAGAACTCCTGGCTCGTCACGGAAGAGGGCGTCGAGCGCCTGACCCCGGAGGGCGACGAGATTATCCGCGTGGGGTAATAACTTCTAGCGGCCAAGGTAGCAAAGCAGGTTACACCTGAAATCGAGAACGTTGTGCGCCTTTTCAGAACAGATAGGAGGAGCCGTGCCGAAGAGCATAGACATATCGGGGCTATTTACGGATGAGCCATTTTGTCTTGAAGGACTCATCGCACCTCATTGGGAGTTGGTTCGCCCTCTTGAGGTCAGGTTGGAAGCAGACGAGGACGGTTCCTTTGTTGTCAGTGACGACCTGTTCCTGGTTTATGGCGAAGGGGCAACACGCCTCGATGCCATAAAAGACTACATCGAGAGTCTGATTGACTACTACCAACTCATGCAAGTGCGAGCGGTCGAAGAGGATGCCCCGACACAGGCTGCGTTCCGTAAACTTCAAGACCATCTTCGTGCCTCCAAGGCATAAAGGTTCTTATATGCCCTATAAGCCCCGCGAGATCGAGAATCGTCTTCAAAACAAATTCGGCTTTACGCCAGCAAAGGAACATAGCTCGGACCATCATTGGTATGAGCTCCGTCTTCCAGGGCTTCCTCCCATCCTGACCAAGGTCTCGCATCAAAAAGCGGACATTGGCAAGGCTGTGGAGTCCCAGATGGCTCGTCAGTTCCGTGTAAGAACTCCGTACTTTCGCGGGATGATGGATTGTACACGTACCCGCGAGGATTATTACCAGCAGGTTCAGGACGATCCATTTCCGCCCTTCGATCTACGTTTTTAGCTGGCACGGGCAGAGCGGAACCGATGGAGCTTCGGATTACAGGTTGGCCTTCATTCTCTCCATCCAACGCTCCGGTGCCTGCAACTCGGTGAAGCCAAACTGGCGATAGAGGCCGTGCGCGTCCCGCGTGGCGAGCAGCCAGCGCCTCAGGCCCTGCAACTCCGGCTGAGAGGTGATAACGGAGATGAGCCATTTCCCCAGCCCCAGCCCCTGATGTTCCTCTAAGATGTAAACGTCCGCGAGATAGGCGAAGACGGCGTAGTCGGTGATGACTCTGGCAAACCCAACCTGCTCCGCGCCTTTATAGACGCCGAAGCAGAGGGAGTGCTGAATCGCGCGGGCCAGCGTCTCCCTTGGCCTGCCCGCCGCCCAGTACGAGCGCGATAGGTAGCCGTAAATCGCCTCGATGTCCAGCCGTGCCGGGTTCGTGCTGATGGTGTACTCCCCTCGCTGGTACTCCCCCATCCCTCTTCCTTTCCTCAAAATGAGACCTCCTCTTCCATCGTGAAAGAGGAGGTCTCGCTCTGTCCGTTAGCGGTCGTCGGTCGTCGCGCCGTCAATCCGCCAGATCGCTGGCGATTTCCAACTCCTGTTCCTGCACCGCCGACTGCGGGCGGGGGCGGTGAACCGGGAGAGCCGTCACGGTGCGGGCCACGTAGTCCCTCGTCTCCTTCACGTTCAGCTTGTCGAAGAGGAAGGCAAACTGCTCTTCGAGCGCACTGCCAATCTGCGTCTGCGTCGCCTCGTCCAAGTCCCACCATTGGCGCTTCAGGGGACCCAGGCTCTTCTTGCGGGTGCCGTACAGGAACTGCTCCTCCGTCTGGTCCGCTTTCCGTTCTTTGGCGAAGTTCGTGCGGCAATAATCATCAGTCGCATTGACGATTTCCTGCGGCGCGTGCTGGAACATGATGCTCTGGAAGCCCGTCGCCAGGTGAATCTCAACCGTGCCGACTTCAGGGAAGCGGTTGAAGGCCGTCGGCGGCAGGGTCGAGGCTCCGTGCTGCACCGCCCCTCCCAAGACGTACTGCTCGCGGGCGATGCGGCCCAACTCGCCAAGGGTCTCAAAGTCTACTTGCACCTCGGCCAGAGTGCCGTCCGGCAGGACGACGCCGCCGTGACTGGTGCCCGTCTGAACCGAAATCTTGGAGATGCCCTGAATGTTCGGGTGGTAGTTCGCCAGCGTGCGGCGGTAGCCCTGCATGAAGGCGTGAAGCTCCTCCACTGTCGAGTTGTGGCCGCCCACCTCCCCAATCTCGCCGCCGAGCGAGACCGTGACGCCCTGCGGCTCGATTTCTCGCACGTACTCGGTCAACTGCGCGCAAATCTCGTAGTTATTACGCTGCTGCTCGTCGAGCGGCCCCTTGTCCAGGTCTACCAGGGTGGAGGTGTCAATGTCAATGTTGTAGAAACCAGCATCAATCGCCTCCCGCATCAGGTCTTTGACCGCCTGTAGCTCCTTGTCCGGGCCGCTCCCATACGCTTTCAGGGAGACCTGGAAGTGGTCTCCCTGGATGAAGAGGGGGCCTCGGAACCCCTCTCGTATCGCGGCGGCGATAACCGAGGAGACATACTCGGCGGGGCGCTGGTCCGTGTAGCCAATCTCGGAGCGCGCAATCTCGAAGATGAGCGCGCTCGCGTTCAGGCGCGTCGCGGCGCGGAAGGCAGCGCGGGCGGTGTTGTACGTCATGCCGCGCAGGTTCATGGCGGGCACGGTGAAGTTACTCGGCACATCGCCCCGGCCAATCGCCAGATACAACTCGTGAATGGACGATGCATAGATGCCCAGCGCCTGGCCTGCCTCCCAGATGAGCCAGCGTGCCATCTCGCGGTCTAGCCCCTCGCCAAAGACGGCATCGCGCACCAGTTGGTCCATCTGCCCGCGCAGCCCCGCCTCGTCCGTTACTGTCACATTATCGCCGTTGATTTGAAGGATGCCTTCCAACCGGCGCTCCCATGCTCCATTTGAACTTCCCTGCATAGCTCAACTCCTTCCGAAGAGTGCTCGTTGACGACGCTGTATCCGCCCATTATAGGCGGGAGCACAAGGCATGCCAACCAGAACGGCGAAGCGAGCTTTTACGGCATGATGTATAATGAATGGGCCGACGGAGTTGACGGGTTCACGGCGCTCCCGCAACATCTGACTGTGGATTGCGTAGAGCACCCACTTGTCATGTCACATTTACCACAGGAGACGGACCATGCTGAACTACCCGCTTACTATGTCATTCAAGCTCATCGCCTTCAACCCGCAGGTCAAAATCGTTGATGCGACGGGCCAGACGGTGCTTTACGTGAAGCAGAAGGCATTGGCGCTGAAAGAGGACGTGAAAGTCTTTGCCGACGAAGCGCAGCAGCAGTTGATGTACCAGATTCGCGCCAATAAGAGGATGGACTTCTCGGCGCGCTATGCCATCACCACGCCGGAGGGGCGTGAGGTGGGGACCGTGCAGCGGCAGGGAATGAAGTCGCTGTGGAAGGCGACCTACAACATCCTTGACGCACAGGGGAATGAGGTGGGTCTCATTCACGAGGAGAACCCGATGCTGAAGGTCGCGGATGCGCTGTTGAGCGATATTCCGTTCATCGGGATGCTCATCAACCCCGCCTATCTCGTGGACTATCGCGGTCAGACCGTCTACTACTTCAAGAAGCAGCCTTCCCTCATGGAGCGGCAGTTCCAGGTGGAGAAGCGCGGCGAGATTTCGGACGAGGACGAGGAGTTGGTCCTGTCGTGCGTGATTATGATGATGATGCTCGAACGGGATCGCGGGTGAGAGAAGGACGGAGGAGAGAGCACGGAGGACGGAAGAGGCAGAGTGGTTAGCACTGCTCACCTTCGTTGCCCGAACGAACACGCGCCCTGCATGTGCAGGGCGCGTTCTTTATGTCTGTTGGTGGCTGCTGGTTACGCGGGGGCGGGGCTGAAGGAGATGTCGCCGCTCGCCAGATCGTCGCCCTCGGTGGGCGTGGTGCGCTGCTGGCCGGAGGGCTTGGGCGGGGAGGGGCGCGTGGGAGTGGGGGGCGGGTTGCCCTCCATGAGTGCCACAAACTCCTCGCGGCCCATCGTCTCCTTCTCCATCAGGGCCTCGGCGAGCACGCCCAGCTTGTCCTGGTTCGCGTCCAGCACGCGGCGGGCGTTGGCGTATGCCTCGTCCACGATGGCGCGGACTTCCGCGTCAATCAACTCGGCCACATCCTCCGAGTAGTTGCGCTGCTCGGAAATCTCGCGGCCCAGGAAGATTAGCTCCTCGCGCTCGCCGAAGGTCATCGGGCCGAGCTTGGGACTCATGCCGTAGCGCGTGACCATCGCGCGGGCCATCTGCGTGACGCGCTCCAGGTCGTTGGAGGCACCTGTCGTCACGTCGCCGAAGGTAATCTCCTCGGCCACGCGCCCGCCGAGCATGCCCGCCATCTCTTCCATGAACTTGGCGCGGCGCATGAAGTTCTCGTCCTCTTTGGGGAGGGCGAGGACGTAGCCACCCGCCATGCCGCGCGAGACGATGGTAATCTTGTGGACGGGGTTGCAGAGGGGCAGGAAGTGCTTGACGACGGCGTGGCCCGCCTCGTGGAAGGCGATGACGCGCTTCTCGCGCTTGGAGATGAGGCGGCTCTTGCGCTCCGGTCCCATCAGCACGCGCTCGATGGCCTCCTGCATCTCCGACATGGTGATGGCCTTCTTGTTGCGCCGGGCCGTCAGAATCGCCGCCTCGTTGACGAGGTTCTCGATGTCGGCACCACTGAAGCCGGGCGTGCCCGCCGCCACGATGTGCAGGTCCACGTCCTTCGAGAGAGGCTTGCCGCGAACGTGTACGTCCAGGATGGCGCGGCGACCGTTGAGGTCGGGGCGGTCGAGGGTGACGCGGCGGTCAAAGCGGCCTGGGCGCAGGAGCGCGGGGTCCAGAATGTCGGGGCGGTTGGTGGCGGCGATGATGATGATGTTGGTCTCGGTGTCGAAGCCATCCATCTCGACAAGAATCTGGTTGAGAGTCTGCTCGCGCTCGTCGTGCGAGCCGCCGAGACCCGCGCCGCGCTGGCGACCCACCGCGTCAATCTCGTCAATGAAGATGATACAGGGGGCATTGCGCTTGGCCTGCTCGAAGAGGTCGCGCACGCGGCTGGCACCGACGCCGACGAACATCTCGACGAATTCGGAGCCGGAGATGGAGAAGAAGGG
>DASVVH010000215.1:0-20594 GCA_036386615.1 Ardenticatenaceae bacterium | reverse complement strand
GCTGGCGTGGAACCAACGCCAAATCTGAGCGATGGTGATGGCCCTGCTTGAGGCTTAAGGAGTCGGCTGCTCGTAGCTTTTCTCGCGGGCCTGCACGAGCCGTAGCAGCGTCTCGTTGACGGGTGTGGGAATGCCAAGCGCCGCGCCCTCGCGGACGATGGCCCCGTTGATGACGGCAACCTCCGTCGGCGCGTGCCGTTCCATATCGGCCAACATGGACGAGCGATTGGTGGCAGTGGCGCGGGCGACGGCGAGAGCGCGTTCGGCGGGGTCGCCTGAGATGGAAATCCCCTTCGCGTGGGCGACGGCGGCAGCCTCCGCGACGGCAGCACGCAACAGAGTCTCGGCCTCCGGCGACTCGGCCAACACACCGTTCGGCACCCCTAAAATCGCCGTCAGCGCGTTGATGCCCACGTTGACCAGCAGCTTATTCCACACCACCCGCTCGATATTCTCCTCCACCTGGCTGGCGAAGCCCGCCGCCGTCAGCGTCTCCGCGATGCGCGTAGCTGCCTCACGCTTTGGCTCGGCGGCGATGTAGGTGGGGCCGACGCCCGCGTGCCGCACCTCCCCCGGCCCCAGCAGCGTCGCCCCGTGCGAGGTGACGCCCAGCAGCGCCCGCTCCGCCCCAACCACCGCCGCCAACACCTCGTAATTCCCGATGCCGTTCTGCATAGTAATGGCGTAGCCGTGTGGAGCCAGCGCCCCGGCAGCCTGAGCGGCGGCCTCCGGCGTGTCGTGGCTCTTTACCGAGATAAAGGCCACCTCGATGCCCTGAGGCAGCGGGTCATCGTATGAGAGGATAGAGATAGGGAGTTGCAGCGTCCGCCCATCCAGCGTGTGGATGCGTAGCCCTTCCTGGCGCACGCGGGCGATGTGCTCCTGCCAGTGGCTCAGGAGCCACACCTCTTCGCCTGCCAGCGAGAGATAGCCCCCAAAGAGGCAGCCCATTGCCCCGGCACCACAAATCAGGACGCGCATAGAGAGGACAATGACCGCTGAATCAGGAGTCTCTGTGCTCGTTTGCCACTCATTCTAAAGTAGATCGCTCAAAGGTTGCGGAAGATGGAGGCGACAGGAATCTCAAAGCCCGCGAGAACGCGCGAAACAGCCGTGCCGCCCTCGCCCCACTTCTTGCCGAGCAGGACGTACTCGCCTGCTTCCAGCACGAAAACTTCGACACTCTTGATGCGAGGGTCCACTATCCAATATTCGGGTACGCCCGCCTCCTCGTACAGCCGGAACTTCTCCTCACGGTCATAAGACCAGTTGCTCGGAGACAGAATCTCGACGACCAGATCAGGTGTTCCCTCGACGTATTGCCCGCCAATAATCCCTTCCCGCCCTGCTCCTATAAAGAGAATGTCCGGTTGCACAGGCACAGGATGGTCCGGCAACTGCACGCCGATAGGCGCAGTGAAAACGTGGCCCAATCCATGTAAATCAGCATGGTTCGTCATCGCATTGGCAAGGCGATTGGAACTAGACTGATGAGCCGTATTCGGTGGTGGGGCCATGTAAAGCACTCCATCAATGACTTCGTAGCGCGTGCCATCGTCGGGCAGCCGTGCCCAATCCTCGTAGGTCCACTGCCCCTGCTCCGGCCACTCTTTTGTTAGCGGTGGTCTCGGTGAAGTGCTCATCCGCCAGCCTCGCTCTCAGTAACTTGCGCCCGTCAGCCCAATTATACCTTACCGGAAGCCCGAATGGCACGTTTGCCGTCCATTCCGCATTCGGCATTCCGCATTCCCCTCACCCCCCGTACAGCCCCATCTCCTCGCCAACGTCGCTCCCCGCCTGAAGACCCTGCTCGAAGGCGCTCCACTCCTCGTCCGAAATAGTGAAAACGTGCTCCGGGCCGGGGAAAGTGCCGCCGCGAACCTGCTCCACGAAGGCCGTGAGACCCCGCTGGATGGTCTCGCCCGCGTTCTCGAACCGCTTGGAGAACTTGGGCTGGAAGCGGTCAAACAGGCCCAGCATATCGTGCCACACGAGCACCTGCCCCGCCGTGCCCGGCCCCGCGCCAATACCAACGGTAGGAATGCGAAGCATCTCCGTGATAGTATCCGCCACGCGGTCAGGCACCGCCTCCAACACGAGCGAGGTGCAGCCCGCCTCTTGCAACGCCAACGCATCGTCCAGCAGGGCGCGGGCGGAGCGGGCGCTCTTGCCCTGCACGCGGAAGCCTCCCAACTTGGCCGCGCTCTGCGGCGTCAGGCCGATGTGCCCCTGCACCAGCACCCCCGCGCGCGTGATAGCCTCGACAGTGCCCGCCACCTCCCGGCCACCCTCCAGCTTCACCGCCTCCACATAGCCCTCTTTCACCAGCCGCACCGCGTTTCGCACCGCCTCTTCCTTGGAGACCTCGTAACTCCCGAAGGGCATATCCCCTATGAGAAAGGCGGCGCTGCGGGCGCGAGAGACGGCGGCGCAGTGCAGAATCATCATCTCCATCGTCACCGGAACCGTGCTCTCGAAGCCGTGTACCACCATGCCCAGAGAGTCCCCGACCAGGATGATGTCAACCCCTGCCTTCTCCGCCAGCACAGCCGAGGGGTAGTCGTAGGCCGTCACCATCGCTATCCGCTCGCCCACCTCGAACTTCTTTTGCAGGTCCAGCACCGTAATCTTCTTGCGCGTCATGGCTCACTCCTCAATGGGAGACGAAGGACGAAGGACGAAGGACGGAAAACGGCATAACGCACCAACGGTAGGCGCTTTAGGCGAAGGCGCAAGGACGCAAAGGGGTTCATTCGACAGAGCAACGAGAGCTGTTATCCTGCATCTCGCATCTCGTATCCCGACCTCATCCAAGCCCCCATAGTTGGCGCACGGGGGGCAACATCAGCAGCCAGCCGCCCAGGCAAAGATAAGGCCCGTAAGGAATGTACGAGCGGCGCGTCACTCGTTTGGTCAGCAGGAGCAGCACGGCAGCCAGCCCACCCACAAGGATGCCCACCAGCAGGGCGTAGAAGACGGGGATGACGCCCGTCACTGCCCCCATGAACGCCGCCAGCTTCACGTCACCCATGCCGAAGCCGCCACGCGCCACCAGCGCGATAAGGTAGAAGATGGCGAAGCCCGCCACTGCGCCCAGAAGCGCCGAGAGCGGCGGCAGGCGCGGGTCCACGTAGGAAGCCAGCAGCGCGGCTGCCGTCGCGGGAACAATCAGCACGTTCGGGATGAAATGCGTCTCGATGTCCACGACAGCGACCAGGGCGAAAACCACGCTCCACAGCGCTAGCAGCGCGCTGCTGAGGACCGTCGTCCCCTGCGAGGCGGCAACAGCCGCTGCCACCCCCGCCAGCAACACAGTAGTGACCGTGCGTGCAGGCACCGCGCGCCGTTGCTGCTCGTAATACGGGAGTGTGAGAGACCAGCGCGCCCCAACCCACGCCAGCAGTGCCGCGAGAACCGCCAGAAGAAGAGTTGTCATACCCTGCAAGTATATCAGAGGAACAAGGCCCAGAGAAGATGTAGCCAGACGCGGCGCAGGGCTGTGTCAAAGTTGGATGGGCGAAGGGGGAGAGAAGGGGCCGTACGGGCCAGAGGCCAGTATAGGCCAGTAACGGCCAGTACTGGCGGACAAAAAAGGCCAGTATAGTGGCAGGTAGCTGCGCCGTAACTATAGATACGTTACAAGTCGCACGACTTTGACGTAGCCCTCACACGCTCTTTGAAACTCAGGAGGAGATCATGTCGTTCTCGCCTAAGTCTCTATCCATAAAATGCTCGAAGCTCCTGCAATCGCCTTTATGAGTGAAGCTTGCTGGGTGGATGCTTCACTCCGTTCAGCATGACAAGTGGAGGTGGCTCACTTGCTATCGCCTTCAACACCTACGTAACAGAGCCACTACATGATTTTACGGATAGACACTAAAGTGCCTACTGTTGGTTGTGGCCGTTCTTTGTGGCCGTTCTTTGTGTTCTTTGTGTCTCTGTGGTGAAAGAGCCGTTCTCCGTTGCCGTCCTTTTACTTCTTCCTTCTTACTTCTTCCTTTTTCTCTTTTCCTTCTCTTCCTTTTGGAAGCGGGTGCGAATCGCTTACAATCCGACCCATGCGAAATTACGATAGGCTCTCCATCCTCGTCAGCATCGTCGTCCTGGGGCTGGCGCTGACATTCCTGATTCGCCTGCCCGCGCGCGTCGTGCAGGCCGACCTCTTCGGCTCGCCCGTCACCATCACCATCACCTCGCGCCTCATCATGGGCCTCCTGCTCAGTGGCCTCACCGCGACGGGCGTCGAGTACATCATGCGCGCCCACCCTGATTTCGGTCAGGAGGACGTAACGCTCTACTCCTTCCTCTTCTGGATTCTGCCGACGCTGGTCACGCTGGCGGCAGCGTGGTTCACCCCTCTGCCCCTTCAAGCAGGCAACATCCTGGCGTGGCTGGCGGGCCTCGCCATATCGGCCATCGTACTCTCCGTCGTCATCGTCGCCGAGTACCGCACCGTCAGCCAGAGAGACAGCGCCTACACCCCCGCGCGCCTGCTGCTGAACATCGTCGCCTACCTCGGCGCGCTGGTGCTCTTCACCGCCATCTACGGGGCCAAATTGCGCTCCGTCCTATCCGCCAGCAGCGTCGCGGTGGTCGGAGCCATCCTCGCGCTCTCGCTCCTGCGCGCCGAGCGGCAGGCCACCTTCCGCACCTTTGGCTACGCCGCCATCTGTGGCCTCGTGCTCGGCGAGGCGACCTGGGCCTTGAACTACTGGGGCGTGGGCGGGCTGGCCGGGGGTGGCCTGCTGACGCTCATTTTCTACTTCTTCACCGGCCTCTCGCAGCAGCGCCTGCTGGGCCGCTTTAGCCGCCCCGTCATGATAGAGTTCAGCGTCGTTGGAGCCGTCGGGCTGCTCCTGCTGGCGACGCAGGGCGCGCTCTCGTGGTAGGGCGACGACCGACGACTGCGGGTGCCCTTTGGGCGGGACGACCGCCAACGGCGAACGACTCCACACGGCAAGGGCGCTGATGCTCTCCCTCGACAGGCAGAACGGCTACCGCGAACGGTACCGGGCAATGCGGCCCGGCTGGCGCACCAGTGGCGAGGTCTACGAGGCACGGGTGAGGCAGTACATTCGCTCCGCGAATGACGGGACGGCACTAAGCGTGCTCGACCTGGGCTGTGGCGCGGGTGGGGTCATGGAACTCTTCAGCCGGGAGGTGGCGCTTTCAGTCGGGATAGACCCCTATCTGCCTTCACTCCTAGAAAGCAGGGACGCCTTCATTCGCCGGGTCAATGGGAGCGTCGAGCGCCTGCCCTTCCAGCCGGAGAGCTTCGACCTCATCGTCTCTTCCTGGGTGCTGGAGCATCTTGACGAGCCGGAACGGGCCTTTGCTGAAATTAGCCGCGTCCTGAAACCTCGCGGCCACTTCGTCTTTCTGACGCCGAACGCACGCAACCTCGTCACCTTCCTCAACCGCCTCGTGCCCTATCTGGCGCAGGCACGGCTGGTCCGCACGCTCTACGGGCGCGAGGAGCGCGACACCTTTCGCGTCGCCTACCGGGCCAACACACTTGAGAAGCTAGAGGCACTGGCGGCGAAGGCGGGGCTGGAACAGGTCCATCTCCAGACGGTACACGACCCGACTTACCTCGCCTTCAATTCCCTGCTCTTCAGGGCAAGCGCCCTGATTGAGCGGTGGACGCCCGCTTCCAGAGCGGTCCACATCGTCGGGGACTTCGTGAGGGGTGGCTAGTCGCCACGCAGGGCGAGCACGCCTGTCAGGATGAAGCCCCCGCCCAGCCACTGCGCGGGCGCGAGCGCCTCCCCCAGCAGCACGTAGCCGAGGAGCGCCGCCACAAGTGGCTCGATGGTGGCGATGACGCTGGCGCGCCCCGCGTCGTTGAGCCGTTGCAGTCCGGTGGTATAGAGTATGAAGCTGCCCGCCGTCGGCACGAGGCCGACGTAGAGCAGGAGGGCCACGCCGGAGAGCGTTCCGAGCGGCGCGACCAGCGACCCCCAATCCCGCAGCGCCAGGGGGAGCAGGAAGGCCGCGCCAAATGCGAGCGCGTAGAGCATGGCGGTGGCGGGCTGGTAGCGGCGCAGCGCCGCCTTGCCGAAGATGCTGAAGGCGGCATACGTGAGGCCGCTGGCAAGGCCCGCCGCGATGCCTAAACCGTTCCCGCGCAGGGCACTCAGGTCGTAGGCTCCTGCCACCAGCGCCGTCCCGACGAAGGTCAGGAAGATGGCGATGCCTTTCCGCCCGGTAAGCGGCTCGCGGAAGAAAAAGAAGGCCATCAGCGCCACCCACGCCGGAGCCGTGTAGAGCAGCACGGCGGCGATGGCGACGGTGGAAAGCTGCACGGCGGCAGTGTAGACCGCGAAGAAGATGGCGACACTGACGAGGCCATAGGCGACGAAGAGCGGTAGGTGACGAGGGTGGATTCGTAACAGCGCGGGCCGCCGTAGTGCGAGCCAGATGGCAAAGACGCTCCCCGCCAGAAGCGCCCGCCAGAAGCCGACCTGCACGGGCTGCACACCCATGTCGCCCAGCCCCTTGAAGGCAGGCCCAAGCGTGCCCCAGAGAATCGCGGCGGCGGCAATCATCAACCAGCCCTGGCGTCTGTCGGCGTCCAATTCAATCCTCGTAACGAGAGTGGCGCGAAGCCACAGAGGATAACATTGGCGCGGAGACGAGCAAGCCAATGCCCTTCGGCCAGACCATACACAGATAGATGTGACACCTTTGGATAAACCCGGGAGCGAGGGCATCCTGCCCGCCGCCGTTGCCGTTAAGGCCGTTAGCGGTCGTCGGTCGTCGGTCGTCAGCCGTCACCACAAGAGAGCAGGCTTGCAGCATGATATACGAGGTTGCAGAGAATGGTGTCCCCTACTTCCGCTTCGAGAGCATCCCGCCGGAGCGGGTGGCGCATGGAATCTTCACGCGGCACGGCGGCATCAGCCCCGCGCCCTGGAGCACGCTGAACTTCTCGATTACCGTTGGCGACAGCCCGGAGAACGTCGGGCGGAACAGAGTGCTGGCGCAGGAGGCATTGGGTCTGGACCCATCTCGGCTCGTGGACCGCTACATCGCGCATACCTCCCGCACCTGGCACGTTGACGAGCGGCACCTGGGGGTCGAGGCACCCTACGCCGATGGAGTCGTGACCAGCACGCCGGGCCTCTCACTGATGATGACCTTTGCGGACTGTCAACCCCTGCTCGTCTACGACCCCGCGCGGCACGCGCTCGGCATCGCTCACGCGGGCTGGCGCGGCACGCTGGACGGCATGGCGCTCTCGCTCGTGCGCGGGATGGAGGCCGAGGGAAGCCACGCGCCTGACCTGCTGGCGGCGCTCGGCCCCGCAATCGGCGTCTGCTGCTACGAGGTGGGGGAGGAGGTGGCGGCGCTGGCGCGAACGTGGCCGGAGGGCGAGGCGTGGTTGACCCCCGGCCCGAACGGTCGCGCGCACCTGGACCTCACGGCGGCGAACGAGGCAATCTTAGGCAATGCCGGAGTGAGGCACATCGAGAAGGCCGACCTGTGTACGGCCTGCCGCACCGACCTTTTCTTCTCGCACCGCGCCGAGCGGCAAACGGGCCGCTTCGCCATGCTGGCGGCGCTCCGGTAGGAGCGTGGCACCCGCACCCCTGATTTTTGATTCGCGCTGTGCAACCGTTGCTGTACAATGAGCGTATGGTTTCACACGGGTTTGCCGAGCGGCTGGAACAGGTCCGCGAACGCATCAACGCGGCGGCACAACGCGCCGGACGCGACCCTGACGAGGTCACGCTCGTCGCCGTAACGAAGACACAACCGCTAGAGTTGATAGAGGCTGCCTACGCGGCGGGGCTGCGCGACTTCGGTGAAAACCGCGTGGCCGAACTGCTGGGAAAGCGGGCCGCGCTCGACCTGCCGGATGCGCGGTGGCACTTCATCGGCCACGTTCAGAGCCGCAAGGCGCGCGACCTGATAGGCCACAGTGACCTGATTCATTCGGTGGACCGCCTCTCACTGGCGCAGGAGCTATCCAGACGCGCCGACGCAACCGGAATAGTCGTGGCGGCGCTGCTTCAGGTCAATGCAAGCGGCGAGGAGACGAAGGGCGGCTGGAACATCCACCACGCCGGGGGGCGAGAGCACTTTCTGGCAGAAGTCGAGCAGGTGGTGACGCTTCCGGCCCTGCAATTCCGGGGGCTGATGACGATGGCCCCCTTCTACGACGAGGCGGAGCCAACGCGGCCCACCTTCGCCGCGACGCGGGCGATGCTCCAGACCCTACGGCAGCGTTTCCCGGAGCAGCCTTTCGACCTGCTCTCGATGGGGATGACTAACGACTTCGAGGTCGCCATCGAAGAGGGAGCGACGCACGTTCGCGTCGGTACGGCTCTCTTCGGTCCTCGTGACTACGACTAACATACCAAGGACTGATATATGTCACCGCGTGAACTGGTCATCATCATCTTCGATATTATCAACCTGCTGATTCTCGCCCGCATCCTCATGTCGTGGCTGCCGATGGCGGGCGTCAATCTCGACCCCTACAATCCCATCGTCCGCTACCTCGTGCAGATAACCGACATCTTCCTGGAACCCTTCCGGCGCATCATCCCACCCATCGGCGGAATGGACATCAGCCCCATCATTGCGATTCTGGTGCTGCAACTGGTGCAGCAGTTGGTGATTAGCCTGTTGCCTTACTAGCGGGTGGGCATAGGCATTGCTCTGGGTCCGGGGAACCTTTGACGAGCCAGCGACGTTCTATCTGTGAACGATTCCGGAAGGAGCAATAGACCAATGCGTAAAGGATTTCTAAGCAGCGTGTTGCTGCTGGTCGTACTACTGATTGCGGCGTGTGGCGGCGCGGCCACGCCAGCGGTGGAGTCGACGCCGGAGGACGAACCGGCGGAAGGGGTGGAGATTGTCACGCCGAGCAACCCCACGCCGGAAGAGGAAGAGCTAGACCCACGCGGTGTAGAGGACGTGACCAACATTTCGGCGCAGGTGCTGGAACAGTTGGCGGCACAGACGGGCCTCGCCCGCGAGAGCTTCACGGTCACGGAGGTGACGGAGCAGGAGTGGCCTAACGCGGGCCTCGGCTGCCCGCAGCCGGATCAGGTCTTTATCGAGGTCATCACGCCGGGCTACCAGTTCACCATTCAGGGTGGTGACGAGACGTTCGACGTGCGAACCAACGCGGACGGTAGCGCCATCGTCATCTGCGACGAGAGCGGTGCCCCTCTGAGTGTGCCGGATAAGCCCGAAAGCGGGGGAGGACGCATCCAGGCGTTGCCCGAAGGATTGAGCCACATTCCGGTGCAGATATCGGGCGAGATGGGGCTGGAGGCGAGTGACCTGATGCTCGTCGGGCTTGAAGCGACGGAGTGGAGCGACAGCAGCCTCGGCTGCCCCAACCCCGCCGAGATGTACATGCAGGTGATTACGCCCGGCTACATCCTCCAGTTCGAGACACCTGTTGGCGAGGTGATAGAGGTTCACGCCAGCCAGGACGGCAATTTTGTCCTCTGCGGGACGGGGAACGACCAGCCCGTGATGGACGAGTAGGCCAGCCAAGTAAGTGAGAGTAGAAGCGCCCTTGTAGAAGCACAGGGGCGCTTTTTGGTTGCCTACGCCTCGCCGTGAACGGAGAGGTCACTGAAGGTGCCAGTCTCGACGTTGTAGCGAAGCTCGAAGAAGCAATCGCCGCCGTCGTTCACAGCCGCGAGGCTTTCATCCCAGTTATCAAAGTATTCGTAGTAGGAGGCGCAGAAGAAGACGCCGAAGATTTCGCGCCCTCCCTCGTTCACGATGCCGAAGTACTGGCGCTTGTAGCTAGATAGCTCATCCGAGAGGCGGGGGTAGGTGTCGCCTGCCTCTGTGCGGAGGAAGGCTTCAAGCCCCTCTTCGAGGGCGATAATCTCCTCCTCGTCCGGCGTCCAGTAGTCCCCAGCATCAAGGCTAAACCAGCGGTCCACCCCTTGTTCCTGGGCGTTGGCGGCGGTGAAGATGACCGCCTCGGAGCCGCCGACCTCAAGGATGCTGTTCTCTGTGGCTACCATCTCTGTGACTGTCGGCGTGGCTGAAGGTAGCGCTTCAGGTGTTGGCGAGGGCGGCACGGCGGTTGGCGTCGCAGGCGGCGAGTTGACGGTAGGAGTTGCCGAATCTGTTGTAGGCCCGCCAGTAGGTGTACACGCGACCAGAACAGCCATGAGCAATAGAAGGAGTGTTTGCAGCAATCTCCTGGCACGCGCACATCGCAGCAGCATCACAACCTCGATAGTTCACTAGGGCGTGGGAGCCGGGCAGGCTCCGGGAGCAGGCGGCTGAGTCTCCACGAAGACCTGCGCGTACCCGGCGACGCTGAGAAGTTGGGCGACAACGGTCTCGGCGCGCTGGTTGGCGTCCTCCAGAATGCCCTGAGCACAGGCCCCCTCGATTATTTTTCGCAGGGCATCCTGCTCGGCGAGGGATTGCAGTTCGGGGGCGTCCGGCCCCAGGTTCAGGAAGCCCTGATCGTAGTCGTAGATATAGGAGCGGTTCACGTCAATCTTGCTGTCGAGAATTTGGGGCGGCGGCAGGGTGACGTAGATGGTGTCGCTGATGACCTCGACATTCTCAGCGCCAATCTGGCTCAGGTCCACGCCCGCGCGCACCTCGCCATAGGCGATGTAGAGTAGCTTCGTCTCGCCGACGGTGATGCCTGCCACCGTGCGCTCGCGGCTGGCGGGCGCGACGGCTTCCATCGCGAAGATGGAGGTGGTTAGCTCGCTCGCGCCGCGAATCTGGCGGACGACGACGTTCCGCACGTCCACGATGGGCGTCGGCTGCGGGGCGTTGAACATGGTGTCCATCCCCTCGAAGAGGCGGTCCCCCGCGCGCCAGAAGAGAAAGGCGAAGAGGACGCCCAGCAGAAGGATGCCGCCAAAGGCCATCAGCAGGAAGTTCATGAGGACGGCGGCGCACCCCACTGAGTCGCGGCGCGGTGGCTGTTGGTACTGGTAATCGTAGCCCATCGTGTGTGTCCTCGCGGCTATAGCCTCGTCGTATGGATGCTGTGCTAGTAATTATAACACCGCCCGGCGGCTCTGGCTTCGCGCACAATCATAATTCATGGTGCCGAACAGACGATACAACAACAGGAATGGCCGCGCTCCTCCATATTATAGCTCTGGCAGTCCATCTCTCTTTATCCATATCTTCTACTATAATCGGCCTCATGACTCGCTATCGAGGCACACTTGTCGCGCTTCTCGTCTTCATCGCGCTCTCCCTGCTGCTGACGTGGCCCCTGCCCCTGCATCTGGCGACGCACGCGCCCGGCGATGGCTCGGACGACCCCGCTATACTGTGGAACCTGTGGTGGGTGCGCTACTCCCTCACGGAGCTGGGGCAGAGTCCCTTCGAGAGCGCGTGGATGTTCTGGCCCATCGGCATCAATCTCGTCTTCTACACGCTGACGACCCTGAACGCGCTGCTCTCCATCCCCCTCCAACTCGCCCTCGGCATCGTGCCCGCCAACTCCTTCATCGTCTACTTCGAGTTGGTCATAGCCGCTCTCGGAACGTGGCTGCTCGCGCGATGGCTGCTCGCGCAGCACCCCGACGCCGCTCCCCACTCGCGCCGCACCCGCGACACCATCGCCCTACTCAGCGCGTGCGTCTTCGCCTTCAGCACTTCCAGATGGCAATACCTGAGCCTGGGACAGTTCAACATCGCCGCCAGCCACTGGTTTCCTTGGGCCGTGCTCTATCTGGCCCGGATGTGGGCTGCCACGACGTGGCGGCGCGGCCTGCGCGAGACAGCGCTGTGTGCCCTCTTCGTCCTCTTCTCAGGCTGGACCGAGTTCACCTACGCCAGCTTCTTCATCCAGTTCGCCGCCCTCTTCTGGCTGTGGCACATCCTGGCCGACCTGCGACACGGGAACCGCGCCAACGCCATACGGTACACCAAGTTGTGCGCGGCGCTGGGCCTGCTCTTCCTCGTAGGCATGTCACCCATCCTCTGGCTGATGGCGCAGGACCTACGCGCCAGTGGCGATTTCCTGGTGGAAGGTCTCGGCTTCGCCAACGTCTTCTCCAACGATCTGCTAGGCTTCTTCGTGCCGGGCGACACGCACCCCCTCTTCGGCGCGTGGGTGCGGGACGGATTCGATTTCGCCTACCTGAACTTCGCCTTCCTGGGCTGGGGGGCGACGGCGCTGGCCGTCGTGGCGCTGGCGTGGCGGGGCACGCGCCGATACGCTGCCTCCTGGGCCTCGATCGGTGCCCTGTTCGCCCTGCTCTCGCTTGGCCCGACGCTGCGCGTCAACGGGCGCGAGTGGGAACTGCCGCTCCCTTTCGATGTGCTGCTCCAACTACCCATCGTCAAGGCGAACCGCTACCCCAGCCGCTACTCGGTTATCATCGCGCTCTGTCTGGCGATGCTCGTGGCGTGGGGCCTGTCGGCGCTGGCACGAAGAATGGAGAGCCGCGCTCCATCCAGCCCGCGCTTCCAACGGGTCGTCGCACCCCTTGTGTTGCTGCTGTTGCTGGGCGAGCACATGGGAATGCCGCTCCCCCTGTCGGATTACCGGGTGCCGGAGGTCTATCACGCGCTGCACGAACGGGCCGGGGCCGCAGTGTTGGAGATGCCTCTGGCGTGGCGTAACGGCTTTCGCGTGACGGGCGTCCACCACAACGCCTTCATGTTCGCCCAGGCATTTCAGACGACTCACGAGAAGCGGCTGTTGAATGGCAACACGAGCCGCAACCCTGAAATCAAGTTCCAGTACTTTACGGAGATGCCCGTCATCAACTCACTGCTGGCGCTGGAAACGGGAAAGCCCCTGCCTGAAGGGCGGGCGGAGCAGGACGCGGCACTCGCGGGCGACCTGCTCCGCCTGCTCGACGCGCCGAATATTGTGGTGCGCCGCCTGAACGCCGACAACCCCGCCGTAACGCCGGAAGCGGCTCTGCCCTATCTCGAAAGCATCCTCGGCACGGCGCGCTGGCACGAGGACGACGAGTACGTGGGGCTGGAAGCCACGCTCCCCCCCGCGCCGGAACAGATTACCTGGGACGGCACGCACCCACTGGCCCGCCTCTTCTTCGCGGAGGGATGGAGCGCGCTGCCGCCACTCGATAACACCCTCCCGCCTGATGCCAACTGGCCCCTCTACGCCGAGCAGGAAGAGGCGCGGCTACTTGTGCCCACCATAGCCAGCGAAGGCGCGTGGTCACTCACCTTCGAGACGTGGCTGCCGGAGGGGTTGGAGACGCCCGTCACCTTATTGGCAGCCGACCCGGCGGGCGGTGCCTCGCTGCCACTCGCAACTCTGACCTTGAGCGGCGAGCAGACACATCAGGTGACGCTCCCGCCCGGTGCCGCGCGCGGCTCACTGACGGAGATTGTCTTTCGCTTCGGCGCGACGCACCCCGCCGGAGCCTTCCTAGACGGAGCGTACCCCGTCGGCACAACCGGAGCGGCGCTTCCCGTCTCGCTCCTTGTGGAGAGCGCGGAAGAGGATACTGGCAAGTTCGCGCACATCTACGTCAACGGCGTGGACGTGGCCGGGAATGGCACGGGCTACCACGCGGCGCTCCTCTCGCCGCGAGGGGAGGTGCTGGCGGTGGAGTATTTCAACACCTTCGCCGACCCCGCCGTGAGCACGAGACTGGCCGCCTTTATCGAGCAGGCCGCGCCCGGCACAATAGTGGCGTTGGCTGCCGAGGACACGGTTTCGGCGGGCGAGGGCACGGGCGGTGCGAGGTTAAGCGACGAGGTCTTTGCCGCGCTTGAGACGGTGGGGGCCTCGCCTGCCAGTGACATGCGGGGCCGCTTCCGGTGGAGCCACGCCTTCGTCGGGGTGAAGGGCGCGCCCGCAGGCAGGGCGCTCGAAGACAGCAGCCCCATCCGCCCCGCACGCGTCACCGTCGGGCCAGCGCTGCACAGTCCGACAGTCGCCGCCCGCTTCGACCGCTTCCACCTTGAACCCGCGACCTCTGCCGCGCCGTAAGGTCGTGCCTCTTTGGTCGGCTGGCACCTGCCTTGCTTCTGATAGCCCATCACAGGCTACCGTTATAGAGGAGGCCACATGAGCAACAGTTTGGACCCGAACATCAACCTTCCGCCCGGTTCCTTCGGGGACGTTGACGCCCGCGATGTGAACGCGACGCCGGGCGACCTGAAGCAGCCTTATCCGCCGCCGCCGGAACTGGGTGGCATCACCTCTGGTGAGCTACCTGTTATCTCGCCCTTCCCGCAGGCGGGTACGGGGCTTCAAGAGCCGGGCGATGTGCGGCGCGAGAGTGATGGGTTCCAGGTGAACGCCCCTCACGATGATGAGGGCACCCAGTCAGGCGACTCAGGCTCGCACGCCTAGTTGATAAGATGGTAAGCAAAAGGGCCTCCCCATGAACGGGGAGGTCTTTTCTTATGCCGGAGCGCCTGGAGGCGTCGCAAATGTTGGGAGGAGATGAGGGGCGAGAAAAGATGGCACTGTGGGAGATGCACAGCACCGATAAGCAACGCGGCGCGTCCACTGAGGCGAGGGGCTGGAGGCACTCCTGAACGCTACGCGCTCTAGTCGTGGCTTTCCAAGATGCGCGATT
Organism: Ardenticatenaceae bacterium; assembly: GCA_036386615.1. GTDB lineage: Bacteria > Chloroflexota > Anaerolineae > Ardenticatenales > Ardenticatenaceae > DASVVH01. Next base: position 6,063 of record DASVVH010000215.1, on the reverse strand, counting down.
ATTCTACGGGACGATGGGGTTCTGCACCTCGCTAAGGATTCTGCGGATTTCGTTACGCAGTTGGTCTAGCGGTATGGAGTGATAATAATTTTGGGCATTCCCTTCCGGCGTGATGGTGTATCGCTCTACAGGAGACCAAAGCTGCGCTCCTGCGTGCGTACCATCTGTAGGACCATTTTGCGGCTTAAGAAAGACAACAAGTCGCTCCCCCTCCTCAAAGGTTTGCAGGTCGTCAGGCTCCCAGGCAAAGACATCCTCTCCTACCTGCCCTCCCCAGGCATAAACAATGAGGTTTTGTTCAGGTAACTCCCCTTTCAGATACTCCTCGACCTCAATCAGTACGGGCCGAAATATACCAGCCCCCTCTTCAGGATGGGTCGGGTTTTCAGGGCGAAGACCAGTGGGGGTCGTCCAGCGTGCAGGGAGCACCTGTGTTACTCTGCCTATCAGAATTAAGCTCGAATCTTGTGTTGAAATCTCGACAGAAGGTTCACCAGTAACGTCCATTTGAACGTGAATTGGCTCACCTGGGTCGAGCGTTGGTACTGGAGGTGAAGTGGGCCGACCTGCTTCTTCGGTGGCCCTGAGTTCGTCTACTGAAAGGGTCATTGGGGGTAGTGGTGTTACCACAATTGTGTAGACAGGCACAGGCGTGGGATAAAGTTCAAGAGTAGGGGATACAACCGCCCCAGCGACTGAAGGAGCGAGCACGGTGGGTGTGGGAAGTAATTCTGCACCTCGCTCGGCGGCGAGGGGCGAACTACTTAATAGTGGCGTAGCCACATCCGGTGGGGCAGCCGTGAAAGCTCTGTTTCCAGTGGCGGATATTGCGCGAAAGGCAATAACAGCTACAGCTACAACCGCGACAAACAAGGCCGTGAAGATTAAATACTCAACAGTCTGACCAAGACGGCCCCGCGCAACACGAGTGTTACGGAACTGACGCCTCACATGCACCTCGCCAAATAATTCTAACCACTCACCGATTTTAGTCGGTGAGAGGACTGCGCCCGTGATGGGCTTTAGAGAACATTAACTCTAACCCTTTGCAGTTCATCGGAAGCCTTAGCCACTGGCTCTTAGAAACAACGGTGCGGGTCATAAGAAAGGTTAGCATAGTACAAACTAAATTGTCAAGTTCCTAGGTTCTGTCTCGATTCCCCCTATATTCTCACCCATGCTGCTGCTTTGGCTCCAAGCTACGAAAGAGCGCTCCTGCAAACCCCTCTTCTCCAAGCAGCGTTCAGGGGGTGATAACGGGGTAGTACGGGAAAGCACGCGGTTCCCTGGCGCACCGCGCTTCGTCTTTTGCTCCCACCCGGTTTTGTCGTGCCCCTGCTGTATGGTTGTAGTTCAGGGATAGCGCGAATGGGAGCGCTTCTCCTCGTGGCTCCACGGCTTTACCGCCAGTAACCACCGCAACGCCATCCAACAAGCAAGGAGATTATCAGGGTGAAGATAAAGCTAACGAGTGTATTTGTGAACAGCCCGGTCGAAGCCTTCAGGTTCTACACGCAGGTTCTGGGCTTCGTCGAACAGATGTATGTCCCGGAAGCCTACCTTGCAATCGTCGTCTCCCCCGAAGCGCCGGACGGTACGGCACTGCTTCTTGAGCCAAACGACAACCCCATCGCCAGAACGTATCAGGAAGCGCTCTACAAGGCAGGGCTTCCTCCAATCGTGTTCGGGGTTGATGATGTTCAAAAAGAGTACGAGAGACTGAGCGCACTGGGCGTGGTCTTTACCCAGGAACCAACCACAGCCGAATGGGGAACGACTGCCGTATTTGATGATACCTGCGGCAACCTCATACAGCTTCATCAGGACTAACAGTGCGCCCGTGTAACTTTATGTCAACAAAAGCCAACATCTATCGCGCTTGAATGTTGGCTTTTGTTGGCTTTGCTTCACATAAGGTGAACTCCGCACCTGCGGACCCGCTTCATCCCTCCTCCCCCGGCTCCGGCAAACCCCTGCCCAATCTCTCAATACTTTGACACGCTTCCAGAGCAAGCTATAATGCTTTGTTGGGCCGCCGCCCAGAGGGCGGTTTTTGGTTTTGTGGCGGAGCGGGCGCGAGCCGACGGCTGCCGCCTCTATCTCATCTTCAAGAGGGCGTCGAAGCGGATGGAACGTCGAACAATCGCGACGCTGGTGGGAATTTTCTTACTGGCTGCCGCAGCAATCTATGTCGCATTGCCCCACGAGGGCGGAATCTCGGTGGGGAACCGGGTCTTTGACCTGGCCTATCGCCGGGGATTGGATTTGCAGGGTGGCCTGCGCGTGCTGCTCGCGGCGGACATGCCCGAAGGGCAGTCGGTTAACGGGGACCAGATGGACGCCGCTCTCTCCATCATCGAGCGCCGCGTGAACGCGCTTGGTGTAAGCGAACCCGTCGTGCAGCGCGTGGGAAATGACCGCATTCTGGTGGAACTGCCCGGCGTTGCGGACCCCGACCAGGCTGTCTCGGCCTTTGGCGGCACGGGCTTGATGGAGTTCGTGAACGCGGGCCAGACGCCGCTCAACCCCGGCGACCGCATCAACACGGATCGCCAGCTTGAGGCCGAGCGCGACCCGAACCTTCAGACGTTCAACACCGTCCTGACGGGTGCTCAACTGAAGCCGGGCAGCGCGACAGTGGCCTACGATCAGACGACGAATCAGCCTATCATCCAGTTCGCCTTCCAGGATGGCGAGCCTGCCCGGACGCTTCAGGAGTTCACACGCGACAACGTGGGCAACTTCATGGCAATCACGGTGGACAAGGAAGTGATTTCCGCGCCCGTGATTCGCAGCGAGCTTCCGGGCAGCGGCATCATCGAGGGTGATTTCACCGTCGAGGAGGCGGAGGCCATCGTGACGCAACTGCGCTACGGTGCGCTGCCCGTGCCGCTGGAGGTCATCGAGAATCGCACGGTGGGCGCGACGCTGGGTGATGAGTCGGTGGAGCGGAGCCTCATCGCGGGCATCATCGGCCTCGCGGCGGTGGGCCTCTTCATGATTCTCTACTACCGCCTGCCGGGCGTGCTGGCAGTGGTGGCGCTGCTCATCTACACCGCTATCGTGCTGTCGCTCTTCAAGCTGATTCCCGTGACGCTCACCCTCGCGGGTATCGCCGGGTTCCTGCTGTCGGTGGGTATGGCGGTGGACGCGAACATCCTCATCTTCGAGCGGATGAAGGAGGAGCTGCGGGCGGGCAAGACGCTCCGCGCCGCCGTGCGCGCGGGTTTCGACCGCGCGTGGCCCTCCATCCGCGACTCGAACGCCTCGACCCTGATTACCTGCGCGATTCTCTTCCTGTTCGGGATGAACTTCGGCGCGAGCATCGTGCAGGGTTTCGCGCTGACGCTGGCAATCGGTGTGCTGGTGTCGCTCTTCACGGCTATCACGATTACGCGCACCTTCCTGCTGGCGGTGATGCAGTCGCAGGCGGTGAAGAACCGCTGGTGGTACGGCGTCTAGATTAGAAGGACAATTCAGATGGCACGCGGCTTGAACAAGGTGATGATCATTGGCAACGTGGGGCGCGACCCGGAGTTGCGCTACACGCCCAACGGCACGCCAGTTTCCAGCTTCAGCGTGGCGGTGGGGCGTCACTGGACGACGACCACCGGCGAACGGCGCGAGGCGACGGAATGGTTCAACGTCGTGGCGTGGCGGGAACTCGCCGAAATCTGTAGCCAGATGCTCTCCAAGGGACGGCTGGTCTACGTGGAGGGGAGCCTTCAGACGCGGAGTTGGGAGGATGCCAACGGGCAGCGCAATTTCCGCGTGGAGTTGGTGGCCGACCAGATGACGCTGCTGGACCGAGGGCCAGCGCGCGAGGAGTCGCCGTCGCACCAGCCGACTCCATACGATGACGATACTGAGGAGGAGGGCTGGGGCTAACCAGCCTGCCGTGTTCGCCCCGCGTGAGGAGCGAGGGGCTTCCTGATGAGGAGTTCACGTTGTTTAACATTGTCGGCAAACGCTATTACTTCTTCGCCCTCTCGACCCTGATTATTGTGCCGGGCCTCATCGCGCTGGCGCTGTGGGGGCTGAGGCCGTCCATTGACTTCACGGGCGGCTCCCTGCTCGACCTGCGCTTCGACAACCCAACCGAGGCGCTACAGGCGGATGATATTCGCAGCACGCTTGACGAGTTGGGCCACCCCGGCTCTGTGGTGCAGTTGTCGGAGGAGAACACGGTGCTCATCCGGGCGCAGACCCTCGATAACGAGCAGAAGAATGAGATTCAGGCCGCGCTGGGGCAGCGCTACGGCACGGAGCCTGTGGAGCAGCGCTTCGAGGCGGTTGGCCCGGCGGTGGGCAACCAGGTGACGCGGGGCGCTATCTTCGCGGTGGTAGCGGCGACGCTCGGCATCCTCGGCTATCTCACGCTGGCCTTCCGCAACGTGGAGCACCCGCTGCGCTACGGCATCATCACGGTTGCAGCAATGCTACACGACGTGCTCATCGTGCTGGGGCTGGCGGCGCTGGCGGGCCACTTCCTCGGCTGGGAGGTGGACGCGCTCTTCCTGACGGCGCTGCTGACGGTCATCGGCTTCTCGGTCCACGACTCGATTGTGGTCTTTGACCGCGTGCGCGAGAACATGATAACGCACCGGGGCGAGCCATTCGAGGCCATCGTGAATCACTCCGTCGTGCAGACGCTGGACCGCTCCATCAACACGCAGTTGACGGCGCTCTTCACGCTGGTGGCGCTGTTCCTGTTCGGGGGCGCGACGATTCAGCAGTTCGTTCTGTGGCTGATTATCGGTATCATCTCCGGCACTTACAGTTCCATCTTCAACGCCGCGCCGCTGCTCGTGGCGTGGGAGAACGGGGAGTTGGGCCGTCTCTTTGGCCGCCGACGAGGCCCGGACACGACGAAGCCTGCCGCCGCGTAATAATCCAGAAGCACAAACACCAAAAGGGAGCACCCGTAAGTGGGTGCTCCCTTTTGGTTCCTCAGGAATATTGTGATGAAGTGTTCCGGTCAGTCCGGGAAATAGAGAACGCCCTCCTGGAAATTCCAGGAGGGCGTTCTGTTGTTAGACTTCAAGACTACGAGTTTGTCAGATGGTGCTCGGCCTCGGCGAGTTTGGCCTTAGCCTCGTCTATCTGGCGCTGTAGTGCCTCGGACGGTGGCGACTGGTACCTGGCCTGAATCTCGAGGCGGCGGAGCGTGCCCCGCCACAGCGCGACCTCGCGCTCCCAGCGCTGGGTGCCGTAGCCCATCTGCGCGATGCCCGGTGGCGGCGCGGCGGGTTGGCCCGCGTCGCTACGCCTGTTAAGCACCCAGATTGCCAGCCCTCCCAGCAGCAGAATCGCGAGAGTCAGGCCAATCCAGAGGGTACCGTCCACACGGGATCAGGTGCTGTCGCTGTTGCTACTGCTGCTGTTACCAGCGTTAGCGTTGTTCGCGGTCGCCGTTTCGCGGTCCAGCATGCGAATGTGGTCGGCGATGGTGGTCAACTCGATGAACTCGTCGGCCTGGCGGCGAAGTTCGTCGGCGACGGTGCTATCGCTGGTCTTCTCGCTACTGATGATGACGACGCGGGTGCCCGTCTTCTGAACGGCCTGCACGAGGCTGACGAAATCGCCATCGCCACTGAAGAGGATGATGGTGTCGCAGCGCGGGGCGAGGGTCATCATGTCTACGGCCATCTCGATGTCGACGTTGCCCTTCACTTCACTGGTCCAGTGGAAGGAGCCGAAGTCGTCGGCAACGCGGCGGCGGAAGATTTTGGCGCGCTTGGTGATGACGTTGAAGCCGTTGTAGGAGAGCCAGTCCGTGAGACGAATGAGCCAGTCGGGCGTCATGTCGCCTTCGAGGAGGGCGGTGTAGTAGAAGGCCCGGACGAGCCATCCTCGTTGATTGAAGAACTCCAACAAGCGCCGGTAATCTACGTGCAGGCCCAAATCACGAATGGTGTGATATAAGTTGGAGCCGTCAATGAAGATGGCAAAGCGTCCATACAAGTTGGGTGGTACTGGTCTGTTCATGTGAAAACCTCTCGTTGAAGGATGTAAGGGGGTTCTAGCATTAGATGCTGCTATGGGTACAGACATCATAACACA
>DASVVH010000214.1:0-4491 GCA_036386615.1 Ardenticatenaceae bacterium | reverse complement strand
ATGGCCTTGCTCCCGACGAGGCCACGCAACGCGCCCTCCTGGCGCAAGAAGTGGAAAAACACTGGGGCGAAACGCAACCAAAGGACACACCATGAACGAGGGTGCGACAGCCCCTCGCAGGTGCCTGTCTCTTTAGTCTCTATCCGTAAAATGCTGGAAGCTCCTGCAATCGCCCGTATGGGTGAAGCATGCTGGGTGGATGCTTCACTCCGTTCAGCATGACAAGGGGAGGTGGTTCGCTTGCTGTCGCCTCCAACACCTACGTGACAGAGCCACTACATGATTTTACGGATAGACACTTACGAGGGTACTGCCAGCAACGCCCGCGCGTAGCCCTCTAGCTCGGCGGCACGGTGCGCGGCGGTGTGCTCTCGGAGCACGCGGGCGCGGGCACGTTCACCGATGGCGCGGCGCTCCTTCTCCGGCGTCTCGCGCACGAAGCGCAGCGACTCTTCCGGGGAATGGGCGACCAGGATTTCCTCGCCGACGCGGAAGATGGTATCCAGTCCCTCCCACTCGTCGCTGATGATGGGTGTGGCGCAGGCCGCCGCCTCGAAGAGCCGCACGCTCGGCGCGTAGCCCGTCCGAACCATGTCGGCGCGGGTGACGTTCAGGGTGAAGCGCTGCGCGTTGTAGAAGGCGCGGTGCTCGGCGGGCGGCAGGTGCTCGATGCGCCGGACGTTCGCGGGCCACTGAATACTCTCAGGGTACTGCGGCCCCGCTACCACGAAGCGCCCCTCCGCCCAGCGCCGCGCGGGTTCCAGCAGCAGGCTGTCGAGCGGCGGCTGGCGGTCATCGCTGTAGGTGCCCATGTAGCCCAAATCCCACTCCGCCGCCCGCTCCTCCGGGTAGTAGAGCGAGGGGTCCACCGCGCAGTAGAGCGGGCGGGCCATTGGTGAGCCATAGCTTTGTTCGAGCGTGGTCAGCGAGGGGCCACCGGAGAAGGAGAGGTAGAGGTCGTACCGGGGGATGAGGTCGGGGGAGAGATACTCGTAGTCGTCCCGTGCCAGCTTGCCGAGCGTCACGGGCGTGTCAATATCGTAGAAGCCTTTAACCTGTCGGGCCGTTTTCACTACCCACTCGCCCACCGCCACGCCTTCTACAGTGTACGAGCCGACGATAACAACGTCAGCCTCGCGCACCTCGTCGCCGAAGTGGCTCTTCAACTCGTCAAGGCTGCCGTAGAGTTCCGTGCGGCAGAAGGGCGGGTGGGGCATGTCGCGGTTGCTCGCGTACCAGGGCACGTCCCGCTCCAGAAAGAGGACGGAGTGGCCTCGCCGGGTCAACTCGCGTATCAGCCCGCGATAGGTGGTCGCGTGGCCGTTGCCCCACGAGGAGGTGATGGTCAGCCCGATGAACACTATCCTGAGCGGCGAGGGGTTCATCCGGCGACTCGCTCCTGTATGCGGGCGTCGAGCAGCCGCTCGACTTGCTCGGCACGGTGCGCGTAGGTGTGCTCGGCCAGCACGCGCCGTAAAGCAGCCTGCCCAATCTCCCGCGCCCGCTCCGGCGTCAGGGAACGCAGGTGCTCGGCGACCTCCGCGCCACTGCGGGCGACCAGCACCTCGCGCCCCGGCTCCAGGAAGAGTTCGATGCCGACCCAGTCGTCGGTAATCAGGCAAGCGCCCGCGCCCGCCGCCTCGAAGACGCGCGTGGGCGGCGAGAAGCCGTAGCGGGCCATACTCTCGCGGTTGACGTTCAGAACAGCCTGCGGCGTGCAGTTGAAGGCGTTGTGGTCGCGCGTGTAGACGTGGCCCAGATAGGCGACGTTGGGCGTCATCGGCTTGCCGTCCCAGCCGTTGCCGCCGAGGAGGAAGCGCTGCTCCGGCAGTTCCGCTGCCGCCCGCAGGAAGAACTCCTCCACCCGCGCCTCGCGGTCAGGCAGGCGGTTGCCCAGGAAGCCCAGCAGCCCCTCAAAGCAGGGGTCGGGCGGGACGGGGTGATGGGTCTCCGGGTCGAGCGCGTTGTAGATGGGAACACATTCCCGCGCGCCCCACGCCTCGTATGCCCGGACAACGGGCTGACCGCCGCCGTAAGTGAAAACGAGGTCGTACTGCGGGATGAGCGCGCGGAACGGGTCGTCGGGGTTCTGCTCGATGCGGTCCAGCGTGGCGGGGGCGTCCACGTCCCAGAAGACGACGAGTGTGGAGGGGCCTTTCAGGGCCAGCACCTCCCGCTCAAGCAACTCGTCGAAGACGCCGACGCCGCTCGCCTTGACTACGAGGTCGGCTCCCCGCGCCGCTTCGAGGCAGCCTTGGACGCCCTCCTCGCCCTCGCCCGCGTAGACGACGACCTTCGCCCAATCGGGGTCGTCAATGTCGCGGTGCTGCTGGCGACCGTAGGCGTCCGGCTCGTAGAAGGTGACGCGGTGCCCGCGCTCGTGCAGGTTGCGGATGATGCCCCGGTAGTAGGTCGCGGCCCCGTTCCAATAAGCGGATACGAGGCTGGAGCCGAAGAAGGCGATGTCGAGTCCTTGTTTCATGAGATGTGAAATGTGGGATATGGGATATGGGATGTGAGATGTGAGATACGAGATGCAAGATGCGCGGGATAACGGCTTGCCTCGCTTACCCTTGGTTAAGCCCTTTGCGTCCTTGCGCCTTCGCCTAAAGCGCCTACCGTTGGTGCGTTATGCCGTTAACCTAGCACGACGCCTCAGATAACGGGTGCTTTGCGGGGTTCGAGGGCTTCGAGTTCCTGGTAGATTTCGAGCAATTCGTTGACGCGATGGGCGCAGGTGTGGCGCTCCAGAATGGTGCGTCGCCCATGCTCGGCGAGCGATTGCGCCAGCCCATCGTCTTCCAGAATCGCGCGGAGGTGGCGCTTCATCTCGTCCCCGTTCCGCGCAATCAGGAAATCCTTGCCCGCCGTGAAGAGTCCTTCCACGTCCTGCCAAGGCGCGGAGACGAGGGGAATGCCACAGGCAAGCGCCTCAAAGGGGCGGATGGTTGGAATGCCCGGCAGCACCTGAACGTAGGGGCGGCGCGGGATGTGGACCGTGACCCTGAAGCGGCTGAAGACGGCGGGCACCTCGTAGTTCGCCAGCCAGCCCGCGTACTCGATGCCAGCGCGGGCCAGCGCTTCGCGCCCATGCTCCGGGTAGCGAACGCCATGCACCCGCGCTCGCAGGCCGAGTGCGGTCACAGGCTCGAAGAGGAATTCATGAAGCTCGGCGGTGCGCTCCTCGTCGCCCCAGTTGCCAATCCAGACCAGATCGCCCTCGCACTCCGCGCCCTGAATAGGCTCGAAGAGGCGCACGTCGGCGGCCTCGTGCCAGGTCCACGCGCGTTTCGCCCACCCCTCGGAGAGGTAGAGGTCGCGGATGACGCCGCCGTAGGCGAGCACGCCATCGTAGCCGCGCAGGTCGTAGTTCGCCATCTGCTCCCGCGCGGTGACGGCGCGGTGATGGGTGTCGTGGAAGAAGAGGCGATAACCGCCCGCGCGGGCGCGGTGCGTGCCGATGCGTTGTACGAGGTCGGGGTCGCTCCACTCGTGGACGAGCACCACGTCCGCGCCACCGAGCGCGCGGTCCAGATCGAGTGCGGCGGGGTCGTAAAAGGTAGGCTCAAGGTTGGGGAACGTTTGATGAAAGCGGGCAAGCGGCTCGTCACCATGCTCGCTGACGAGGTTTTGCAGGCTCCAACCGCCGCGTGGCTCGTAGACGCTGACCTGATGGCCCTGCGCCATGAGTTCCGTGACGATGCCGCGCAGGAAATGAGCATTGCCGTGATTCCAACAGGAGACGAGCGAGTGATAGAAGAGGACAAAGCGCAGGGATTCGTTTCTCATCGGTCAAATAGGTTCAGGTGGTGGAATAGCAGGGCACAACCCGAAGCGCCCTAGCAATTAATCGCCCACGAGCCGGGGTGGATTGCTGACGGCGAACTCGGCAGGGGGTTTGACCCTGCTCCAGGTGGGGCAAAGCTCCTCGTAGACCGTCAGGTAGCCCTGCACCATGCGGCGGTGCGTGTAGGTACGGGCACGGCGGCGGCTCCTCGCGGCAAGGGCGTCGCGGCGCTTGGGGTCGGCAATCAGGCTGTTGATGGCGTGCTCAAGTGCCCCGGTGTCGTTAGGAGGCACGAAGAGGGCGGTGTCGCCCCAAATCTCGCGCAGGCTTGGCAAGTCGCCGAGCACGAGGGCGCAGCCGGAGAGGGCCGCTTCCAGAACGGAGAGGCCGAACGGCTCGTAGCGGGCGGGAAAGGCGTAGATGGCCGCGCGAGCATACCAGGAGGCGAGCACGGAGGGTACGAGTTGGCCCAACTGGTTCAGATTCTCGAAGGTGGCGCGCCCACCCTGCGGGTGCTGTCGCTCGCCCGCGACGTAGACGGGCCAGTCGAGGCGGGGAGCGGCGTCGGCCAGCGCGCCGACGTTCTTCGCCTCGTCCCAGAGGCGACCAACGGCGAGAACGAATGGCTCTTTGGTGGCAACCTGGAGGCGGCGCGGGTTGCAGCCGTTGTAGAGAACGCGCTTCCTTCCGAGGGGGCCGTAGTA